>MIDV01000135.1:13577-33438 GCA_001830245.1 Lysobacterales bacterium RIFOXYA1_FULL_69_10
CGAGTGCGCGGCCAACCCGTTTCTCCGCACCCGCGCGCCCGCGGTGGTCGCGGCCGTGCAGCGTCGCCTGGGACGCTCGCCGACGTCGGATGCCGAGGTCTTCGCCGAATTGCGGCGCTGGAAGGACGGGTTCGCCGCATGACGGCCGGCCACCGGACCGCCTGCCCCGCCGCGCGACGCATGCGAGCGCTGGCGCTGTCGCTCGCGACGCTGCTCACGTTCGGCGGAGTTGCCGCCGCGGCCGAAGCGCCCTCGCCGACAGCGAACCTTACCGAGCCCGCCAGTGCACCGCGCACCGGCCTTTCCGTGCTGCAGTCGTTCCGCGACGGACTGGCCGACCCGTCCTGCGAAGGCGAGGTCAGCGACCGCTGGCGCCGCCACTTCGCCAGTGCGCCATCCAAGCTCTCGCAGCCTGGCAGCGACGTGATGCCGCTGTTCGCCTACGTGGTCGACGCCCTGCGCGCCTCGCACCTGCCGACCGAATACGCGCTGATCCCGTTCGTGGAGAGCGGCTACAAGCCCGCCGCCCGCAGCCCCGCCGGTCCGGCCGGGCTCTGGCAGTTCATCGCGCTGACCGCCCGCAACCACAAGATCCAGGTGGACTCGGCTTACGACGGCCGGTATTCGGCGGTCGACTCCACCCGCGCCGCCGTGCGTTACCTGCGCACGCTGCACGGCATGTTCGCCGGCGACTGGCGGCTGGCCGCCATGGCCTACAACGCCGGCGAGTACCGCATCCTGGGCGCGCTCAAGCGCAACGGCCAGGTCGCACGCGATGCGCGGCCCGAGGCGCTGCAGGGCATCCCGGGCATCACCCAGGCCTACGTACGCAAATTGCATGCGCTGGCGTGCGTCGTGGCCGCGACGGCCGACGACCCCGCGCGCCGCGCAGCCCTGGAAGCCCCTATCGAGACGCTGGTCGAGGTCGAAGTGCCCGATGGCATCGACCGGCTGGACGCGCTGGCCGCGCATGGAGGGCACGACGCCGATCGCCTGCGCGCATTGAACCCGGCCTTCCGCAACGGCCGCATCGCGAAAGGACGCACCGGGCCACAGCGGCTGCTTGCCCCGGTGTTGGTGGTCGGTGCCAGCGACACGCCGGTCCCGGCGTCCGTTGCTGCGGCTTCGGTGCCCCCGGCATCGGCGCCCGCCTCGACGGTCGCGACCGCCGCTGCCACGGCCACTACCCGCGCAACAGCGGCGGCAACGGGAAGCGAGCCGCGTCGGCACGTCGTCGCCCGTGGCGAGAATCCCTGGGTGATCGCGCGCCGGTATGGCATGCGCGTGGCCGACCTCCTCAGCCGCAACGGCCTGCGCCCCGGCACCGTGCTGCAACCGGGCATGGCGCTCCACATCGATGCACCGCCCGCGTCCGACTGATGCGCGCGGGCGCTGTGGCCGCCTGCGTCATCGCAGGGCACACTAGCGCCCCTGCCGCTCCGCCGGCACCGGTCACCACATTCGAGGGTCGCAACATGGGTTTCCTGCAGGGCAAGCGCGCACTGATCACCGGCATCGCCAGCCAGCGCTCCATCGCCAGCGGCATCGCCGAGGCGATGCACCGCGAAGGCGCGGAGCTGGCGTTCACCTACCAGAACGACAAGCTGCAGTCGCGCGTGGAAAAGGCCGCCGCCGAATGCGGCAGCGACATCGTGCTGCCGCTGGACGTGACCGACGATGCGCAGATTGCCGCCTGCATGGAGCAACTGGGCCAGCGCTGGGACGGCTTCGACATCCTGGTGCATGCCATCGCCTTCGCGCCGCGCGAAGCCATCTCCGGACAGTTCCTGGATGGCCTGACGCGCGAGAATTTCGCCATCGCCCACGATATTTCCGCCTACTCGCTGGCCGCGATGGCCAAGGCCGCGCGGCCGCTGATGGCAGGACGCAACGGCTCGATCCTCACGCTGACCTACCTGGGCGCCGAGCGCGCGCTCGCGGGCTACAACGTGATGGGCGTGGCCAAGGCCAGCCTGGAGTCGACCGTGCGCTACCTGGCCTACAACCTCGGTCCGGAGGGCACCCGCGTCAACGCGATTTCGGCCGGCCCGATCAAGACGCTGGCGGCGGCCGGCATTGCCGGGTTCCGCAAGATCCTCGGGCATGTCGAGGAGAACGCACCGATGCGCCGCACCGTCACCATCGAGGACGTCGGCAATGTCGCGGCGTTCCTCAGCTCGGACCTGGCCTCGGGCGTAACCGGCGAGATCACCTACGTCGACGCGGGCTACAACATCGTTGGCATGACGGGCATCCACGGCGACGCCGAGGACTGAGCGCCCGCCGCCACGCCGCCCACGAAAAAAAGCCCGGCTCGATGCCGGGCTTTTTCATGACACCTGCCGCGATCAGCGGCCCGTCGGCATCAGAAGTTGTCCTCGAACACTTCGATGTCGAGGTTGCGCCGCAGCGAGCGCGTCAGCGCCTCGACGTCGTCCAGGCCGGAGACGCGCGCGAACTGTTCGCGCAGCATCCCGCGCTGCGCGTCGTCCAGCGTCGCGGCACTGCCCGGCGTCACGCCGGTTACCGCGAACAGCACGACGCGGCCGTCGGACAACGCCTGCTTGCCGACCGACACGCTGCCGTCGGCGGGCTTGGGCGCGGCGAAGACGGCCTCGTTCACGGCAGGCTCCGGCAGCGGCGTACCACGCGGCACACCCGGCACGGACTCCGGCGCCGGCAGGCCTTCGGCCTCGGCCAGCGCCTGCAGCGTCTCGCCCTTGCGGACGCGCGCCAGCAGTGCGTCGGCGCGGGCTTCGGCCGCCTTGCGCGCGCGGTCGGCACGCACCGCGGCATCAACGCGCCCGCGGGCCTGGGCGAGCGGGATCGCGCGCTCGGGCGTGTGCTCGACGACGCGGATCAGCACCGTGGACCCCGGCACGATCTCGATCGGGTCGCTCACCGTGCCGTCCTGCACCAGCATCTCGGAGAACGCCGCCTGCTTGACGGCCGGATTCGCTGCGATCCCCTGGGCGTTCTCCCGGGTGAACGGACCCAACGTCTGCACCTGCAGCCCCATCTCGCTGGCAGCCGGCGTGAGCGACGACGGGTTGCGGTAGATGCGGTCGACCAGCTCGCTGGTGAACTCGCTGACGGCGCGATCGCGGTTGGTCTCGGCCAGCTCGGCGGCGAGCGCCTCACGCGACTCCTCGAAACTCTGCGTCTGGCCGGAGCGCGCCTCGCGCAACTGGATGACGTGCCAGCCGAAATCGGTGCGGACCGGGTCGCTGACCTGGCCCGGCTCCATGGCGAACAGGGCGTCCTCGAAGCTGCCGGTCATCGCACCCCGGCCCATCCATCCCAGGTCGCCGCCCGACGCGCGGGAACCGCTGTCGTCACTGTTCTCGCGTGCAAGCGCTGCAAAGTCCCCGCCCGGCGCCCTGGCCTCCGCGGCAATGCCGGCCGCTTTCTCGCGGGCGGCCGCCACCGTGGCGTCGTCGGCGCCGTCATCTACGCGCACCAGGATGTGGGAGGCCAGCCGCTCGTCCTGCTGGCTGAAACGTTCGCGCTGTTCCTCGTAGCGCTGGCGTAACGCGGCCTCGTCGGGCGCCGCCGGCGCCGGCACGGTGTCGGCGTTGACCTGCACGTATTCGATGGTGACCGCTTCGGGGGCGCGGAAGTCGGCCTCATTGGCGGCATACCAGCGCTGCGCCTCCTCGTCGCTGACCGGCGCGGTATCGGCTTCCGGCGCGGGCAGCATCATCAGGTCGACGTCGCGCTGCTCGCCCAGCAAGCGCACCAGGCGGTCCATCTCACCGGCCGTTACGAAGCTGCTGTTGCCGACCGCCTGCACCGCCAAGGACTGCCGCAGACTGTCGCGCAGCGTCTGTTCGAACTGGCGCGGAGTCTGCGGCGGCACCTGCGATGCCAGCGTCAGCTGGTACCGGTTGGCGTCGAACTTGCCCTCGACCTGGAACGCCTCGATGTCCTGGATCGCATCGCGCACCATCGCATCGCCCACGGCGATGCCGGAGGCTTCGGCCGCCATCGCCAGCGCCTTCTCGTCGATGAGCGTTTCGAGGATCTCGCGCTTGTTGTCGACCGATTCGAACGCAACCGGGTCGAACGCGTCGCCCTGCTGCGCACGCTGCTGCTGGCGCACCAGCTCGAGCCGGTTGCGGAACTCCTCGACCGTGACCTCCTGCTGGCGCCACACCATGGAGGCCGGCCACCATGACGGCGCCTGCTTCCACCAGGTCGGCGGCGCCTGGATACGGGCCACCGTGTTGGCGCTGCCGCCCACCATGTACTGGTCGAGCCCGAACAGGGCGAAGGGGATGATCAGCAGCGCGAGGATCACGGCGCCGACGACACCGGACGTCTTTTCGCGGAGTTTCTGCAGCATGTGGGATCGCGTATCGGGACGGAGCCGCACAGTCTAGCAAGCCCGGTGCCCACCCGGATTCCGGAAAAAAAAGAAGGCGCCGTTTCCGGCGCCTTCTGCGGACAACTGGCGGAGCGGACGGGACTCGAACCCGCGACCTCCGGCGTGACAGGCCAGCATTCTAACCAACTGAACTACCGCTCCACGTTGAACCTCGTGGCCTGCGCCCCGCATGCTGCACGGAAAACGCGCGACCCTCACTTAAAGCAGGGGCGCCGGATGAGACATCCGGCGCCCCTGGGTACTACTGGCGGAGTGGACGGGACTCGAACCCGCGACCTCCGGCGTGACAGGCCAGCATTCTAACCAACTGAACTACCACTCCGCACTCAAAACTCGCACTCAAGTGATGGTGGGTGCTGAGGGTTTCGAACCCCCGACCCTCTCCGTGTAAAGGAGACGCTCTACCACTGAGCTAAGCACCCGCCTGATGCTGCTGGAGCCCGTATCAGGCGCCGGCGGGCGAGCTGCTTAGTTTACGGCATCCTTCAGCGCCTTGCCAGCCTTGAACGCAGGATTCTTCGACGCCTTGATCTTGATGGTCTCGCCGGTCTTCGGGTTGCGGCCCTGGCGCGCGGCGCGCTTGCGGACCTGGAACGTACCGAAGCCCACCAGCGTGACGGTGTCGCCCTTCTTCAGCGCCTTGGTGATGACGCTGACCATCGAGTCAACGGCATTGGCGGCATCGGTCTTGGACAGCTCGGCAGCGTCGGCGACGGCAGCAACAAAATCGGCCTTATTCATTCGTATGGACTCCCTGTGCGGACTGGGCCGCAGTGTTCTGAGAACCGGACCGTCCCCTTCCCCGGCAGACTCTCCGATCGATTAGACCGCACGGGCCTGCAATGGCGCAGGGCTCGTGCGGTTGCGGTCGTTATACCAGCGGGTTTTTGCCTTCGCAAGCGTGAAAGCTAGCTCTGACGCGGGTTTCAGCCCGATTTAGGCGATCTGCTCCGATCGCCCGTGTCAATGCTTGACACCGGGCTGGGCGACAGGTTCGGCATCACTACGGACGGGCAGTTCGCCCTGCCCCGGCGCGGGAACCGGCGACAGCGGGCGTTCCAGGGCGATGTCGAGCACCTCGTCGATCCATTTGGCGGGGATGATCTTCAGCCCCTGCGTCACGGACTTGGGCAGGTCGGCAAGGTCCTTGCGGTTCTCATCCGGGATGATCACCGTGCGGATGCCACCACGCAGCGCCGCCAGCAATTTCTCCTTGAGGCCGCCGATCGGCAGCACGCGCCCGCGCAGGGTGATCTCGCCCGTCATCGCCACGTCGGCCTTCACCGCGTTGCGCGTCAGCATCGATACCAGCGCGGTGGCCATCGCGATGCCCGCACTCGGACCATCCTTCGGCGTGGCGCCTTCCGGCACGTGCACGTGCACGTCGTGCTTGGCCAAGAAGTCCAGGTCGATGCCGAGGCGCTCGGTGCGCGCGCGCACCACCGACAACGCGGCAGACGCCGATTCCTTCATGACGTCGCCCAGCTGCCCGGTCAGCAGCAACTGGCCCTTGCCCGGTACCAGCGTGGCCTCGACCTGCAACAGGTCGCCGCCCACTTCCGTCCATGCCAGGCCCGTCACCAGGCCGATCTCGTTCTGCTCCTCGGCGCGGCCGAAGTCGTAACGGCGCACGCCCAGATACTTCTCCAGGTTCTTCGAGTTGACGTTGACGGCGCCCTTGCGCGCGCCCTTGCCCTTTGCCGGCTGCGGCCCGGCCAGTGCGATCTCCTTGACGACCTTGCGGCAGATCTTCGCGATCTCGCGCTCCAGGTTGCGTACGCCCGACTCGCGCGTGTAGTAGCGCACGATGTCGCGCACGGCGCTTTCGGCCACCTTGATCTCGTCGGACTTCAGGCCGTTGGCCTTGATCTGCTTGGGCAGCAGGTAGCGCATGGCGATGTTGAGCTTCTCCTCCTCGGTGTAACCGGGGATGCGGATCACCTCCATGCGGTCGAGCAGCGGGCCCGGGATGTTGAGCGAGTTCGAGGTCGCCACGAACATCACTTCGCTCAGGTCCAGGTCGACCTCGAGGTAGTGGTCATTGAAGGCGTTGTTCTGCTCGGGATCGAGCACCTCGAGCAGCGCAGAGGACGGGTCGCCGCGGAAGTCCATCGACATCTTGTCGATCTCATCCAGCACGAACAGCGGGTTCTTGGTGCCGACCTTGTTGAGGTTCTGCACGATGCGGCCCGGCATCGAACCGACATAGGTGCGGCGGTGGCCACGGATCTCGGCCTCGTCGCGCACGCCGCCCAGCGACATGCGCACGAACTTGCGGTTGGTGGCCTTGGCGATGGACTGGCCGAGCGAGGTCTTGCCCACGCCCGGCGGTCCGACCAGGCACAGGATCGCGCCCTTCATGTGCTTCACGCGGGTCTGCACGGCCAGGTACTCGAGGATCCGTTCCTTGACCTTCTCCAGACCGAAATGGTCGGCGTCGAGCACGTCCTGCGCGGCCTTGAGGTCCTTCCGGACCTTGCTGCGCTTCTTCCACGGCACGCCAAGCAGCCAGTCCAGGTAGTTGCGTACGACAGCGGCCTCGGCCGACATCGGCGACATCTGCTTGAGCTTGTTGAGCTCGGCCTTGGCCTTGGCTTCCACCGGCTTGGGCATGCCGGCCTCGGCGATCTTGCGTGTCAGCTCCTCGATGTCGTTGGGCGCGTCGTCGATCTCGCCCAGCTCCTTCTGGATCGCCTTCATCTGCTCGTTGAGGTAGTACTCGCGCTGGCTCTTCTCCATCTGCGACTTGACCCGGCCGCGGATGCGCTTCTCCAGCTGCTGCACGTCGATCTCGCCGTCGACCAGACCGACCAGCTGCTCCAGGCGCGCGCCCAGTTCGTGCGTCTCCAGCAGCTTCTGCTTGTCGCTGATGCGCACGCCCAGATGGGCGGCAATCGTGTCAGCCAGCCGCCCCGGCTCGTCAATGCCCGACAACGTCTGCATCAGCTCCGGCGGCAGCTTGCGGTTGGTCTTGACGTACTGCTCGAACAGGCCCATCAGCGAGCGCATGATCGCCTCGATCTCGCGCTCCTCGCGGTCCATGACCGGTTCCACGACGTGCGCCTGTCCGGCCAGCACACCGTCGCGTTCCTCGACCGCGTCGACCTGGACCCGCGCCACGCCTTCGACCAGCACCTTGATCGTGCCGTCGGGCAGCTTCAGCAGCTGCAGCACATGGGCGAGCGTGCCGATGTCGTAAAGGTCCTCGGCGCCCGGATCGTCGGTTTCGGCCGACTTCTGCGCCACCAACAAGATGCGCTTGTCGGCCTCCATCGCCACGTCCAGCGCGCGGATCGACTTGTCGCGGCCCACGAACAGGGGAATGACCATGTGCGGAAACACGACCACATCGCGCAGCGGCAGTACCGGCAGGTCAAGCAGGTCGTGTTCGGTCGGATCGGTCATGGAAACTCCAGCAGGATCGGTGCCGGCCTAGCGGGCGGGGCCGGCGAAAATGGGGGCGTCGCTTCGCGTCGGTTATGGGGGTCCGCGCGAAAGGATGCAAGCAACCCCGACACGCTTCGCCCGACCGGCCAGCGGGTGGGCTTCAGGATCAGTCGCTTACGACGAAAAACGCCGCCTCGGGCGAGGCGGCGTTCATGTGCTGGCGGGGGCCTGTTCAGCCGGCCTGACCGTGCGAGTCAGTCGGCCGAGGCGACCTTGGGCGCGGCGGCCGGGGGCGTCTGGTAGATCAGGTACGGCTCGGTCTTGTGGTCGATCACCGATTCGTCGACCACCACCTTGCTGACGTTCTCCAGCGAGGGCAGCTCATACATGGTGTCCAGCAGCACCGACTCGACGATGGTGCGCAGGCCGCGCGCGCCAGTCTTGCGCTTGAGCGCCTTGCGGGCGATCGCAACCAGGGCGTCCGGCCGGAACTCGAGCTCCACGTCCTCCATCTCGAACAGCTTGCGGAACTGCTTGGTGATGGCGTTCTTGGGCTCGGTGAGGATGGTGACCAGGGCGGCCTCGTCCAGCTCTTCCAGCGTAGCCACGACCGGCAAGCGACCGACGAACTCCGGGATCAGGCCGAACTTGATCAGGTCCTCCGGCTCGACCTCGGCCAGGACCTTGCCGATCTCGACCTTGCGCTCGCTGCTCTTGACCTTGGCCCCGAAACCGATGCCGCCGGCCTCGGTGCTGCGCTGCTGGATGATCTTGTCCAGCCCGGCGAACGCACCGCCGACGATGAACAGGATGTTGCGGGTGTCGACCTGCAGGAACTCCTGCTGCGGGTGCTTGCGACCGCCCTGCGGCGGCACGCTGGCGACCGTGCCTTCGATCAGCTTCAGCAGCGCCTGCTGCACGCCCTCGCCCGACACGTCGCGGGTGATGGACGGGTTGTCGGACTTGCGCGAGATCTTGTCGATCTCGTCGATGTAGACGATGCCCTGCTGCGCCTTGTCGACGTCGTAGTCGCACTTCTGCAGCAGCTTCTGGATGATGTTCTCGACGTCCTCGCCCACGTAACCGGCTTCGGTCAGCGTCGTGGCGTCGGCCATCGTGAACGGCACGTTGAGCATGCGCGCCAGCGTCTCGGCCAGCAGCGTCTTGCCCGAGCCTGTCGGGCCGACGAGCAGGATGTTGGACTTGGCCAGTTCGACGTCGTCGTTCTTCTGGCGGCTCTCGATGCGCTTGTAATGGTTGTAAACGGCCACGGCGAGCGTGCGCTTGGCGCGCTGCTGGCCAATCACGTACTGATCGAGCACCTCGAGGATCTCGCGCGGCTTGGGCAGGTGGCTGCGGGCCGACTGCGCCTTCTCCTCGAGCTCCTCGCGAATGATGTCGTTGCACAGCTCGACGCACTCATCGCAGATGAACACGCTCGGGCCCGCAATCAGCTTGCGGACTTCGTGCTGGCTTTTGCCACAGAACGAGCAATAGAGGATCTTGTTGCTGTCGCCGGTGGTGCGGCCCTGTCGGTCGTCGCTCATGCCTGTGCCTGAATGGTGCGTGGTGCCGGATGCCGCCCGCTCCGGTTGCGTCCGCGTGCTGCGGCCCGAGAATACCACAGCGATCCGGCCCGCCCCGCGGACCGGATCGATGGTTCAAAAAGGTTACGTTTCAACGGCTTGGGGCGTACCGGCTGACGTATTCCGGCGACCTTCAACCGGCCTGGACCGAGTCGTCCGGGCGACGCTCGAGCACCTCGTCGACCAGCCCGTACTCGCGTGCGGCCTCGGCGCTCTTGAAGTTGTCGCGCTCGGTGTCGCGGGCGATGGTTTCCAGTGCCTGGCCCGTATGCTTGGAAAGGATCTCGTTGAGTTTCTGCTTCAGCGACAGGATCTCGCGCGCATGGATCTCGATGTCGCTGGCCTGGCCTTGGAAGCCGCCCAGCGGCTGGTGGATCATCACGCGCGAATTCGGCAGCGCGTAGCGCTTGCCCTTGGCGCCCGAGGCCAGCAGCAGCGCGCCCATGGAGGCGGCCTGGCCGACGCAGATCGTGCTCACGTCCGGCTTGATGTACTGCATGGTGTCGTAGATCGCCATGCCCGCCGTGACGATGCCGCCGGGCGAGTTGATGTACAGGCTGATGTCCTTTTCGGGGTTCTCGGCTTCCAGGAACAGCATCTGGGCGACGATCACGTTCGCCATGTGGTCGTCGATGCCGCCCACCAGGAAGATCACCCGCTCCTTCAACAGGCGCGAATAGATGTCGTACGCGCGCTCGCCGCGGCTGGTCTGCTCGACCACCATCGGGACGAGGTTGAGGGCTTTGGTTTGGTTGTCCATCAGGCGGCACCCGTCGGGTTGTAGTGTTTCGGTCCGGCCAACGTGGGGCCGGCCGGACCGGGGCGCAAGTGGCGCGTGTGCGCCACGCATCGGATTACTGGCGGATTGCCTCGCTGAAGGACATCGGCTGCTCGGTGTGCTGGGCGCGCTCGGCGATCCAGTCGATCACCTGTTCCTCCATCACCCGGTTGCGCAGGCCGGCCATCAGCTGGGCATCGTTGCGGTACAGCTGCACGACCTGCTCGGGCTCCTCGTAGGTGGAGGCGATCAGGTTCAACGTCTCGGTCACGCGCTTGGGGTCCAGCCGCAGCTCGTTGCGGCGGGCGACCTCGCCCACCAGCAGCCCGACCAGCACGCGCTTGCGCGCGGCGTCCAGGAACGGGACGTGCGCGTCGGCCGGCAGCTCGCCGATCTGGCGGCCCTGGCGGCGCGCCTGCTCGACGGCCTGGCGGGCCATGTCGCGGGCCTCGGCTTCGACCAGCTTGGGCGGCATCTCGACCGACTCGTAGGCGGCGATCAGCTGCTCGCCCACTTCGCGGCGCAGGCGCGTCATGAGTGCACCCTTGAGCTCGCGCTCCAGGTTGCTGCGGATGTCGGCGCGGAACTGGTCGGCGTCGCCGCTGCGCACGCCAAAGCTCTTGATGAAGTCGGTGTCGACTTCCGGCAGCACCGGCTCGGACACCTTGGTCACGGCCAGGTTGACCTGGACGGTCTTGCCGGCGAACTGCGGGACACGCCAGTCGGCGGGGAACTCGACGTCGACCGTCTTCTCGTCGCCCGTCTTCATGCCCGACAGCGCCGACTCGATCGCCGGCAGCATGTTGCCGCTGCCCAGGACGGCTGCGCCACGCTCGGCGCCTTCGGCCGGCACGCGCTCGTCCCCGGCCATCGACCAGGTCTGGATCTCCACCGCGTCGCCGTCGCGTGCTTCGCGCTCGACCGGGTTCCAGGTGCGGCGCTGCAGGCGCAGGTTCTCGATCATCGCGTGGATATCGGTATCGGACACTTCGGCGGTGTGACGCACCACTTGGAGCTTCGAGACGTCGATGTCGCCGAAATCGGGCACGACCTCGAACGTCGCGACATACGCCAGGTCGCCGTCGTTGGCCGGCTCGATGTTCGGGTTGCCGGCGATGCGCAGCGACTCCTGCTGCACCGCGTTGCTGAAGCTCTCGCGCAGCAGGCCGTCGAGGACCTCGGCGCGGACCTGCGCGCCGAAGCGCTGCTCGATCACCTTGGCCGGCACCTTGCCCGGGCGGAAGCCCTTGATCTTGGCGCCGCGGGCGATCTCGCGCAGACGGCCGTCGACCTGCGTTTCCAGCCGCTCGGCGGGGAGGTTGAACGTCATGCGGCGCTCAAGCGAGCCCAGGGATTCGACCGAAACTTGCATATCCACTCCTGCGACCACGGCGGTCCGGCCGCGGCACGATGTTGATGATCTGGCGTTGAGGGCGACCGCGCGGCGATGCGGTTGGGCGTCGGGCCGCGGCGGAACGGCGTAGTTTGGCCGATTCCGGGCGCGGCTGCCAGTTGGGCTGCGTAACTGGAGATGCGCGACAGCCAATCGGGCCCTGCAAAAGGGCAAAGCCGCCCGAACGGCTGGGTACGTCGTTCGCGAACGCTCGTTGGAGCCGCCGGGCTGTTGTTCTCGTCCCGGGTTGGTGCGAAAGGGGGGACTCGAACCCCCACGCCTTGCGGCACTGGAACCTAAATCCAGGGCGTCTACCAATTCCGCCACTTTCGCGCTGATCCGCCGGCATGCGGCTGGACAATTCTAGGCCAGGACATCGGCTGATCAGCTGCCATCCGGCACCTGCCTTGCCCGTACCCACAAAAAAAGACACCCGGCCGGAGCCGGGTGCCTTGAAGTGGTGGGCCGTCAAGGATTCGAACCTTGGACCTATTGATTAAGAGTCAACTGCTCTACCAACTGAGCTAACGGCCCGTAACGCTGAAATTGTACCAGACAACTACCGCTGGGTAACACTGGGGTGGAAGACGGGATTTGAACCCGCGACCCCCGGAATCACAATCCGGTGCTCTAACCAACTGAGCTACATCCACCATTGAAGCTTGCGTGGCGGGCCGCGGAAACCACAGCACGCCGGGATTTCGGTATCACCGAACGGAAGCACGTTTGTCATCCGCCGGCACTTCCATATACGGCTGCACGTGGCGCGCCCGGCAGGACTCGAACCTGCAACCACCGGCTTAGAAGGCCGGTGCTCTATCCGGTTGAGCTACGGGCGCGTGCGGCCCGCATCTTAACTGAACCCGCGGCAGGCACCGCGGCAGGTGGTCGGGGCAGAGGGATTCGAACCCCCGACCCTCTGGTCCCAAACCAGATGCGCTACCAGACTGCGCTATGCCCCGGGCCAGACTTCCGTTGCGCGCCAACGCCGCGAAAGGCCGGCCATTGTGGGCACCGGCCCGGTACGTGTCAATCTTGCGATGCGGCCATCGGGCCTGTGTATCCTCGCCGGCGGCCGGGGGTTCAGCTTTCCGACCACCGTCACCCGGCAGGCAACCACACACCACTCAAGGAGTAGCACATGCGCAGCGGCAATCCGGCACTGAAGGACAGCACGTTCCTGGACCTGGGCAGCGGCGCGGTGGTGCGCGGCGGCGATGGCGTGATGACGCTCAACGGGACCGTGAACAAGACCGGGTTCCTGCTGCTGCTCAGCGTGCTGACCGCCACGTTCGCGTGGATGCAGGTGAGCACGGCGGAAGGCATCGTCGGCGCAGGTCCTTACGTGTGGGGCGGCGCGATCGGCGGCCTCGTGATCGCACTCGTGACGGTATTCAAGAAGAAGTGGGCGCCGGTGACCGCGCCGTTGTACGCGCTGGTGGAGGGCTTCTTCCTGGGCGCGATCTCGGCCATGTACAACCACCTGTACGAAGGCATCGTCATGCAGGCGGTGTTGCTGACCTTCGGCACGCTGTTCGCGCTTCTGTTCGCCTACCGCAGCGGGATGATCAAGGCGACCGAGAACTTCAAGCTCGGCGTGGTCGCGGCCACCGGCGGCATCATGCTGGTGTACGTGGCGAGCATCGCCCTGAGCTTCTTCGGCATCCAGATCCCGATGATCCACGAGTCGGGCATCGTCGGGATCGGCTTCAGCCTGTTCGTGGTGGTGATCGCCGCGCTCAACCTGGTGCTGGATTTCGACTTCATCGAAACCGGTGTCGAACAGGGCGCGCCCAAGTACATGGAGTGGTACGGCGCGTTCGGCCTGATGGTCACGCTGGTGTGGCTGTACATCGAGTTCCTGCGCCTGCTGTCGAAGCTGCGCGACTGATTGCCGTCCACCGGGTGGCGCGCGCCACCCCATGATGAGAAAGAGGCAACGGCCCACGCCGTTGCCTCTTTCGTTTCAGCCCATTGTTTCGGCGTGCCCGCGGTCAGTGGGCCGGCACGGACGAGGCCTGCGTGCGACGCGGCCACAGGATGAACCCGATCGCCACCGCGGCCAGCAGCCAGCAGTAGTAGACCTGTCCCGCGATCGCCAGCGGCGACAACCCGGCCAGCGAGCCCGCCAGCAGGATCTGCGCACCGTAGGGCAGTACGCCCTGCATCACGCAGGAAAAGATGTCGAGCAGGCTGGCCGAGCGCCGCGGGCTGATTCCATGGCGCTGGGCGATATCGCGTGCCAGGTCGCCGCCCACCAGGATCGCCACCGTGTTGTTGGCCGTCAGCACGTCGCTACCGGCAGCCAGCGCGGCGATGCTGACCTCGCCCGCCCGCCGCCCGCGATGGCCGCGCGCGAACCGGGCGATGACGCCGGCCAGCCACTCCAGGCCGCCGGCCGCCCGGGTCAACGCCGCCAGGCCACCGATCAGCAGCGACAGCAACAGGATCTCGACCATGCTTTCGAAGCCGGCATAGATGTCGCCGGCGAAGGTCACCGCGTCATAGCCGCCGCCCACCGCCCACCCGGCCACGCCGGCCGCCACGATGCCCAGCGCCAGCACCAGCACCACGTCCAGCCCGGCCAATGCCAGGCCCAGCACCAGCACGTAGGGCAGCACCAGCCAGGGCGATGCGGCATCGGGCGCGCTCACCGGCGCGCTGTCGCCGAGGACCGCCAGCAGCACGAGGGTTGCAACCGCGGCAGGCAAGGCGATCTTGAAGTTTTCCCGGAACTTGTCGCGCATCCGGCAGCCCTGGGTGCGGGTGGCGGCAATGGTGGTGTCGGAGATGATCGACAGGTTGTCGCCGAACATCGCGCCGCCCACCACCGCGCCCATCACCAGCGCAGCGTCAAGGCCAGCCGCGTCCGATACGCCCAACGCAATGGGCACCACCGCGGCGATCGTGCCCATCGAGGTGCCGATCGACAACGCCACGAAGCTGGCCACGAGGAACAGTCCGGGCAGGATGAGCGAGGCCGGCAACGCCCCGAGTCCGAGCGCGACCACGGCATCGACCGCGCCGACCGAACGCGACACGGTGGCGAAGGCGCCGGCCAGCAGGAACACCAGGCACATCAGCATGACGTTGCTGTGCCCCATGCCGGCCAGCAGCGTTTCGACCGGACGGATGCCGCGCCGCCACGCCAGCCATGCGCCCAGGGCAAGCGCCGGCAGGATCGCCACGGGCGCCCGCAACTGGTAGAAGCCCATCGCCTCGCCGCGTGCCGTGAAATAGAGGCCCGCGCCGAAGAACAGCATCAGGAACAGCACGAGTGGCGCCAGTGCCAGTGCGCTGGGGGCGGGGCTCGCAGATTGGGAGGCGTCACCCGCCGCAGGCTTCATCGCTTTATCCGGATACAGGAATCGTGTGAGTCTGGCGGGACGGTGTCGGCGTGTCGAGCGGCGCCGGTGGAACGCTGTCGGGCGGGTGGTGGCAGGAGTACGGGCCTCAACCAGACGGACACCCGCTAGACCCCTCCACGCCGTCATCCCGGCGAAGGCCGGGATCCATCTTGACTGTCACACCTGCCACGCGAGTTCGGCAAACCTCAAATCCACTGGATTCCTGCTTTCGCAGGAATGACGGGGTGGAAGACCCGCGTCGGGGCGTACGAACCCCCATTACGGCCCACGAAGTCCAACCGACGCCCCAACGCAACAGGGCGCCCGAAGGCGCCCTGCTGGAAGGTCCGGACCGACGGGTGTCGATCAGGCGGTAGCGCGCCGGGCGATCGCCTTGGCAAACGACATGGTGTCGCCGCTGCCGCCGAGGTCGGGGGTCAGCGAGTCCTTGGCTTCGAGCGTGGCGACGATGGCCTCGCGCAGCTTCGTGGCCTTCTCCGGCATACCCAGGTGGTCTAGCATCTGCGCCGCGCCCAGCAGCAGCGCGCACGGGTTGGCCTTCCCTTGCCCTGCGATGTCCGGCGCGGTGCCGTGCACGGCTTCGAAGATCGCGGCGTCGGTGCCGATGTTGGCGCCCGGTGCCAGGCCCAGGCCGCCGACGAGGCCGGCGCACAGGTCGGAGATGATGTCGCCGAACAGGTTGGTGGTCACGATGACGTCGAAAGACTCGGGCTGCATCACCAGCTTCATGCAGCACGCGTCGACGATCATCTCGTCGCACTGGATGTCCGGGTACTCGGCCGCCACTGCACGTGCCGTGCGCAGGAACAGGCCCGAGGTCGACTTGAGGATGTTGGCCTTGTGCACCACCGTGACCTTCTTGCGGCCGGTCTTGCGTGCCAGCTCGAAGGCGTAGCGCACGATGCGCTCGGAGCCGCGACGGGTTACCTTCTGCGTCAGGACCGCGGTCTCGCCGTCCTCGCTCAGCATCTGGCCTTCGCCGATGTAGGCACCCTCGGTGTTCTCGCGGACCGTGATCAGGTCCACGCCATCGGTGAAGCGCGACTTGGTGTTCGGGAACGACTTGGCCGGGCGCACGTTGGCGTACAGGTCGAAGCGCTTGCGCAACTCGACGTTGATCGAGGAGAAGCCCTCGCCGACCGGCGTGGTCAGCGGGCTCTTCAGCGCCACGCGGTTCTTGCGGATGGAATCCATCGTGGCCGCCGGCAGCAGTTCGCCGTGCTTCTCGAGCGCGACCAGACCGGCGTCGGCCTCCTCGTAGCTCAGGCCCAACTGCATCGCGTCGAGCACGTGCAGGGTGGCATCCATGATTTCCGGGCCAATGCCATCGCCACGGATGACCGTAATGGTGTTCGTCATAGGGGAGGTTTCCAGCTGGTGGCGCAGGCGCGGGGGACACGCAGCGCAAGAGGGTTAGCCCCGTAATTATGCCGCGCCGGGCCGCCACTTGACAGGGCGGGCGGACTCCGGCGCGCCGCAGAGCGCCGCAGAACCCCGCCCCGCGGGGGCCGCGGCCGTGCCGCCGGGTGTGCGTGGCCCCGTCTAGCCGTGGTCGTGCGCGTCGGGGGCGGACGCCCCGCCCTGCTCCAGCCGGTCGAGGAAATCCACGGCGCGGCGCATGTGCGGGATCACGATCGACCCGCCCACCACCAGCCCCACCGAGAACGCCTCGAACATCTCCGCGCGGCTGACGCCCGCCTCGCGGCACTGGGCCACGTGGTAGCTGATGCAGTCGTCGCAACGCAGCACCATCGACGCGACCAGGCCCATCAGCTCCTTGGTCTTCACGTCCAGCGCGCCGGCCTGGTACGTCTGCGTGTCGAGCGCGAAGAAGCGCCGCACCACCTGGTTGGGTTCGGCGAGGATGCGCTCGTTCATGCGCTTGCGGAACGCGGTGAACTCGGCGATGCGGTCCTGCTCGGCGTCCGCGTTGTCGGTGCCGCTCATACCTTGCCCTCCAGCAGCGGCTGCAGCCCGCCGGCGCGGTGCAGGGCGATCATGTCGTCGTATCCACCCACGTGGGTGTCGCCGATGAAGATCTGCGGGACGCTGGTGCGGCGGGTCAGCTCCATCATCTTCCGGCGCGCGTCCGGTTCCAGGTCGATGCGCACCTCGGTCCAGGACTTGCCCTGGCTGCGCAGGAAGTTCTTGGCGGCGACGCAGTACGGGCAGATCGCGCTGCTGTAGATGGTGATCGGCGGGCCATCGCCGCCGGCGGGGGTGTTGGAATCGCTCAACGCACTGCTCCGGGTAGTGAACGCATGTGGCCGGGCGCGTCGCGCACGGCGGGCAGGACCGGGAGGGTACCTGCGCCGGCGTGAACTTCGCAGCGGGGTCGCGGTCGAACCGCCCCTTACCGTGCCTTCCCGACACCAACGTGGGGCACGGCCCCGGGCCGGCAACGGCGGTGGGCGGAACACACCGGCCCGATTAACGACGGATTCACATCCCTCGCCCGCCCCGGACGCATCCTGCGGGGGCTGCATCCCCGCCCCGCCCCATCGATCGAACGACACTGGAGAGATCCTTGCGCCGCATCGCACCACTTACCGCCGCCCTCGTCCTGGCCGTTGCCAGCGTGTGCGCCCCGGCGCAGGAAAGCCGGCTGCCGGACATCGGCTCGTCGGCCGGCGAGTTGCTGACGCCGGCGCAACAGGAGCAGTACGGCGCGATGATGCTGGCGCAACTGCGGCAGTACGACTACCTGCTGGAAGACCCGCTGGTGGACCAGTGGCTGGACGCGCTGGGCAACCGCTTGGCCACCCACAGCGACCGGCCCGACCAGTCGTTCAACTTCTTCCTGATCAAACAGCGGCAGGTCAACGCCTTCGCCACGCTGGGCGGCTACATCGGCGTCAATGCGGGCCTGGTGCTGGCGGCCGAGCGCGAGGACGAGGTCGCCGCGGTGATGGCGCACGAGATCGCCCACGTCACCCAGTACCACGTGCTGCGCGGCGTGGAGCGCGCGCAACGCGACCAGTTGCCGATCCTGCTGGCGATGCTGGGCGCGGTGGCGGCGGCGAGCGCATCCGACAGCAGCTCCAGCGGCAATGCGGCGCAGGTGGCGATCTTCTCGGCCATGGGCCTGATGCAGCAGCGGCAGATCAACTACACGCGCTCCAACGAGCACGAGGCCGACCGCCTCGGCATCCAGACACTGGCACGCAGCAGCTACGACCCTGTGGCCATGGCCGACTTCTTCGGCACCATGCAGACGCGCGCCCGCGCCAACGCCGCCGGCTACTACGACACGCCCGAATACCTGATGACCCACCCGGTCACCACCACCCGCATCACCGAGGCCAAGGAGCGCGCCGGGCAGATCGCGGCTGCGCCGAAGGGCTACTCCGGGAGTGTCGGCGGCAGCGACAACCCGCTGCTTCCGCAGGGCTTCCAGCTGCCGAGCCTGGGCGTGTCCGCCGACGGCACCGGCCGCTTCGAGTTCGCACGCGAGCGCATGCGCGTGATGACCGCCAATACGCCCGCCGAGGCGGTGCGCGAGTACGCGCAGATGCAGTCCAGCCGCGAACTGGATGATGCCCAGCAGTACGGCCTGGCCATCGCCCGGTTGCGCGACAACCAGGCGGCCGCCGCGCGCGAGTCGCTCCAGCAGTTGCTCGACAGGCGGCCGGGCGACGTCTGGACCACGCTGGCATTGGCCGAGGCGGAATCGCGCACCGGCCGCGCGGACTCCGCCGACGCCCGCTTCGAGGCGCTGCTGCGGCAGTCGCCCAACGACCGTGCAGCGGCGCTGACCTATGCCCAGGTCCTGTCCGAGCGGAACTCGGAAGCCGCAGGCAAGCGCGCCCAGGCGATCCTGCGGCCGTTGCTGGCCCAGTCGGCGGACGACGCGGTGTTCCAGCGCACCTTCGCCCGCGTCAGCGACATCGCCGGCGATGTCGTGCGGGCGGGCGAAGCCCATGCCGAAGCGGCGTTCCTCAACGGCCGGCCCGAACAGGCGCTGGTCCAGCTGAACACGCTCAAGCAGCGCCCGGAGGTCGACTACTACGCCCGGGCCCGGATCGAATCGCGGATCGCGGCGATCACCCCGACGGTGCTGGAGCTGAAGCGCCAAGGCATTCGCGACGAGGACCTGGGCCGGCGCTGAGCCCGCTTGCATGACACCGATGCGACGGTGTCACGACCCAGTCATAAAACGGTAGTGTACTGGCGCGGCCCAACCGGTCCGTGGCGCAACCCACGGTCCGGCCCCGTTCCCAGCTGCCGGTGACCGCGTGCAGAAACGCATCCTGATCGTCGAAGACGAACCCGCCATCCGCGACATGGTCGCCTTCGCCCTGCGCAAGGGCGAATACGACCCGGTGCACGCCGGCGACGCCCGCGAGGCGCAGGCCGCCATCGCCGACCGCGTGCCGGACCTCATCCTGCTGGACTGGATGCTCCCGGGCACCAGCGGCCTGGAGCTGGCCCGTCGCTGGCGGCGCGAAGCGCTGACCCGCGAGGTCCCGATCATCATGCTGACCGCCCGCGGCGAGGAGAACGATCGCGTCGGCGGACTGGAAGCGGGAGTCGACGACTACGTCGTCAAACCGTTCTCGGCACGCGAGCTGCTGGCCCGCATCCGCGCCGTGCTGCGCCGTTCGCGCGAGGACGACGAGGACGGCAGCGTCAGTGTCGGCGGGCTGCGCATCGACGGCGCGGCGCACAGGGTGTTCGCGCGCAATGGCGGAGGCGAGGACCAGCCGGTCCAGATCGGCCCCACCGAGTACCGCCTGCTGCACTTCTTCATGACCCATGCCGAGCGCGTCTATTCGCGCACCCAACTGCTGGACCACGTCTGGGGCGGCAGCGTGTACGTGGAAGAGCGCACCGTCGATGTCCACATCCGCCGTCTACGCAAGACGCTGGAGCCGCATGGCCTGGACGGCATGGTGCAGACGGTGCGCGGATCGGGGTACCGGTTTTCGACCTCTGCCGAGGTCTAGGGGCTGGGGGCTGGGG
>MIDV01000136.1:0-13664 GCA_001830245.1 Lysobacterales bacterium RIFOXYA1_FULL_69_10
TGCCAACACGCGCCTGGGGCTGCCCGCCGTCAGCTACTACGGCGGCCGCAGCGTGCCGTTCCTCGGCGAGCCGCTGCGCGCGCCGATGCTGTTCCCTTTCGGCGCACGCGACCCGATCATTCCGCCGGCCGATGTCCAGGCGCACCGCAATGCCTACCCGCAGGCCCGGACGTACGTCTACGAGGACGCCGGCCACGGCTTCAACTGCGATCGCCGCGCCGACTTCCATGCCGCCAGCGCCGCGCAGGCGTGGACGCGTACGGTCGACTTCTTCGAGGACGCGCTGAGATGAACGCCGCCGACTGGCAACTGGACCCGCAACTGGCCGCCGATACCCACCCGGTCGCCCACCTGCCCCTCAGCGAACTGCGGCTGATGGACGATTCCAACCACCCGTGGCTGATCCTGGTACCCCGCGTGGCTGGGGCGGTGGAATGGATCGACCTGGACGACGCCGCGCAGGCCGGATTGACCCGGGAAATCGCGCTGGCCAGCCGGGCGCTGCAGGCGGCGTTCAAGCCGCATAAGCTCAATATCGCCGCGCTGGGCAACGTCGTGTCGCAACTGCACGTGCACGTGATCGCACGCTATCGCGACGATATCGCCTGGCCGCGGCCGGTCTGGGGCACGGCGACCGCGAAGCCCTACAGCCCTGAAGCGCTGGTCGAGCGGGTCGCGACGCTGCAGCGGAACTTGTCCGCCTAGGCAGCGACGCCCTGAGGCCGGTCAGGTCCGCGGCAGCGTGACGCCGGTCTGGCCCTGGTACTTGCCGCCGCGGTCCTTGTAGGACGTCTCGCAGACGTCGTCCTTGTCGGCCTGGAAGAACAGCATCTGCGCGACACCCTCGTTGGCGTAGATGCGCGCCGGCAGCGGCGTGGTGTTGGAGAACTCCAGCGTGACGTGGCCTTCCCACTCAGGCTCCAGCGGCGTCACGTTGACGATGATCCCGCAGCGCGCGTACGTGCTCTTGCCCAGGCACACCACCAGCGTGTCGCGCGGGATCCGGAAGTACTCCACGGTGCGCGCCAGCGCGAAGGAATTGGGCGGGATGATGCAGACGTCCGCATCGATGTCGACGAAGCTGCCCGGGTCGAAGTGCTTGGGGTCGACGATCGTCGAATTGATGTTGGTGAACACCTTGAACTCGCGGGAACACCGCACGTCGTAGCCGTAGCTGGACGTGCCGTAGCTGACGATCCGTTCGCCGTCGGCGTGCTTGACCTGCCCGGCCTCGAACGGCTCGATCATGCCCTGCTCGGCGGCCATGCGACGGATCCAGCGGTCGGACTTGATGCTCATGCGGTGATTCCCGGGTGGCGGTGGCGTCCGGCAGCCCGTCGGGGCGCCGGCAGCGGGCGATTGTAAGGGGGACGCGGCTTAAAGCAGCGATGCGCTGATCGACGGCGTCACGCGCGGCCGCAGCGCCAGTTCGATCGCGACGCGACGCGCGGCGTCGCGGTAGGCCTGCGCGGCCGGGGAGTCCGGCGCGGCCGCCACCACCGGCGTGCCGGCATCGCCCTGCTCGCGGATCGCCACCTCCAGTGGAAGCGATCCGAGCAACGGCACGCCGTACTGCGCCGCCATCCGCTCGCCGCCCCCCTGCCCGAAGATGTGCTCGGCATGACCGCAGTTCGAGCACACGTGCACGGCCATGTTCTCGATCAAGCCCAGCACCGGCACCTCGACCTTCTCGAACATCTTCAGCGCCTTCTTCGCATCCAGCGTGGCCACGTCCTGCGGCGTGGTGACGATGATCGCGCCGGCGACGGGGATCTTCTGCGCCATCGTCAACTGGATGTCGCCGGTGCCCGGTGGCAGGTCGACGATCAGGTAGTCCAGTCCGTCCTCCCCGCCCCAGCGCGTCTGCTCCAGCAGCTGCGTCAGTGCCGAGGTCGCCATCGGGCCGCGCCAGATCATCGGCGTGTCCTGGTCCACCAGCAGCCCGATCGACATCGCCTCCACGCCATGCGCGCGCATCGGCTCGATGGTCTTGCCGTCCGGGCTGTCGGGCCGTCCCGACAACCCCAGCATCATCGGCACGCTCGGCCCGTAGACATCGGCATCCAGCACGCCCACGCGCGCCCCGTCGGCCGCCAACGCCAGCGCCAGGTTCACCGCCGTCGTCGACTTGCCCACTCCGCCCTTGCCCGAGCCCACGGCAATGATGTTGCGCACGTTGGGCAGCGGCGACAGGTTGGGCTGGACGGCGTGGCTGGCGATGCGGGAGGTGATCTCCAGCGCCCCCAGCTCGCGGCCCTCCGATGCCAGCAAGCTCGATGCGGCCTCACGAAGCCATGCGTCCAGTCCTTTTGCGGGCACGCCGGAGGACACGCTCACTGCAACCCGGCCGTCCTGCTCGATCGCGCGTATGCGACCGCCAAGGTCGGCGAATGTGTGCTTGGAAAGGCCTGGCAACACAAGGCCCTGCAAGCGCTGCTCTATCGATTCCGACATGCAAAAGAATCCTGCTGAAGAGTTCATCCACGACATTGTGACAGGCGCGTTAACCCCATGTTAAGGTCGGGTCGTCGAGGGGGAAACTTGACAAATCGCGGCGCGGGGCGGGATGCCCGGGAGGCGCTTGCTTTCATCTTTTAGGGGATCACGAATGGCAGTAAAGAACTTCGGGCTGCAGCGCAGCCGACTGAGTGCTGCACTGGTTGCCGCTCTGCTCGTACCGGTGTCCACCGGGGTCTTGGCGCAGGATGCCGATACCGATACGACGACCGACGAGACCGCAACCGAGATCGACAAGGTGGTCGTGACCGGCTCGCTCATCCCGCAGACCGAGATCGAAACATTCTCACCGGTAATGACGATCCGCGCCGAGGACATCCGTGCCCGCGGCTTCACATCGGTTGCCGAGGTCCTGCAGGAGAACGCCGTTTCGACAGGCGGCACGCAGGGCGCGCAGAGCTCCGCGTCGTTCACGCAGGGTGCCGAGACCATCGGCATGTTCGGTCTGGATCCCGGCTACACCAAGTACCTGATTGACGGCCGTCCGATGGCCAACTTCCCGGCCCTCTACAACGGCAGCGACACGTTCAACAACATCAGCAACATCCCGATCGACCTGGTCGAAAGCATCGAGATCCTGCCGGGCGGCCAATCGTCGCTGTACGGCTCCGATGCAATCGCCGGCGTCATCAACATCAAGCTCAAGAAGCGCGCCGACGGGACCAGCATCGGTGTTCGGGGTGGCTGGTACTCCGAAGGCGGCGGCTCCAGCTTCCGTGCCAGCATTTCCGATGGCTTCTCCGCTTTCGACGGCCGCCTCAATGGCCTCTTCGGCGTGCAATACGAACAGCGCGACCCCATCTGGGGCTACCAGCGCGACCTGACGCGCCAGTACAACACGAACGGCAGCTCGCCGCCGATCGCCAGCCGCGATTTCCTGGTGTATGGCTACAAGGACATCGGCAATTTCGGTCTCGGCAATTTCGGCTACGTCGACCTGCCACCGGAAGCCAACAACTGCGCGAACGTCAGCGACCTGTTCGGCGGCACGGAAGGTCCCCAGGTGCGCCCGGGTTCGGGCGAGTACTGCGGCTCCTTCTTCACCCCCGGCTATCGCACCCTCCTCAACGAGAAGGAAGCCAAGCAGTTCCTCGCGCACGCCACCTGGGACATCAACGACAACGCCCAGCTTTACGCCGACGTGCTCTACAGCAACGAAGAGGTCGGCTATCACGTGGGTTCGAACTACACGTGGTGGGGCACCGGCGTGAAGTGGGGCTACTACTACGACCCGGACGTCGATGGTCTGATCAACCTCCAGCGCGGATTCGCGCCCGAGGATATGGGGCCCGAGGGCTACCGTAACTCGATGAGCTTCGACGAAAGCGACGCACTGCAGTCGGCCGTCGGCATCTCGGGCTACTTCGGCGCTTCGGACTGGAGCTACGACGTCAGCGCTGCCTACACCCGCTATGAGCTCGACGAGCGCGGCTTCGTCCGCTGGGCCGACGCCATCAACGATTACTTCCAGGATCGTGTGTTGGGTGAGCAGCAGGGCTGGGATCCCTACTACGGTGCCTACCCTGTCTTCACCCCTGACTATGGCGCGTTCTACCAGCCCATCTCCGCTGAAGACTTCGCCAGCTTCACGGGCTATGCGACCAGCCGCTCGAAGACCACCGACACGATGGTCCGCGCACAGGTGACCAATGCGTCACTGTTCTCGTTGCCCGGCGGTGACGCCGGCCTCGCGGTGGCCTTGGAATGGGGTGACCAGACGTGGAACTACGATCCGGATCCGCGCTACCTCGACGGCTCCATCTGGGGCACGACGGCCGTGGCCGGCGGCGGCGAGCGTGACCGGTATGCGGCCACGGCGGAACTCCGCCTGCCGATCGTCGACATGCTCACCCTCACCACGTCCGGCCGCTATGACGCGTTCTCGCCTGAAGGCGGCGAAGACCTGGACAAGTCCACCTACAGCGTTGGCCTGGAGTTCCGCCCGCTCGAAAGCCTGATGGTTCGCGGAAAATACGGCACCGCCTTCCGCGCGCCGACGCTGTCGGACCAGTTCCAGGGCCGCAGCGGCTTCTACACCTTCGTGACCGATTACTACCTGTGCAGCCAGGCCGGGTTCGACCCGTCCGACCCGGCCCAGATCGACGCCTGCCCGACCCAGTTCTCGAACCGGCAGGTGTTCGGCACGCAGGCGGGCAATGTGGACCTGGAACCGATCAACGCCGACGTATGGAATGCCGGCGTGGTCTGGGCACCGACGAACGCGTTGTCGTTCACTGCCGACTACTACAGCTGGGATATCGACAACGAAGTCACCCAGCAGAGCAGCGATGCGCTGATGTTCCAGGAGTACCGCTGCCGCGCGGGCATTGATGACATCAGCTCGCCGACCTGTGTCCAGGCCCTGTCGCAGGTCACCCGCCAGGACAGCAACGACTACGTCGTCGAGATCTACACGCCGAAGATCAATGTATCCAAGCGCGAGATGCGCGCCGCCACCGCGGCGTTCAACTACACGCTGCCCACCGAAGGGGCCGGTACGTTCAACTTCGACGGCAACTACACGCGCATCCTGCAGCATGACCGCATCGTGTACGAAGGCGACCCGACGCTCGATTACCTCGACAACCCCTACTACAGCACCGACCCGGTGGATCGGGCAACGCTGTCGGGCTCCTGGCGTCGTGACAAGTGGTCGGCGACCTTGTATGCCAACTGGATGGGCGAGACGCCCAACTACGTGGCAGCGGTGAGTGTCGCCGGCTATGACGCTCCCAATGCGGCCAAGCTGGACGACTACACGACGTTCAATGCGAGCGTCAGCTACCGGCCGCTTGAGACCCTTGAACTGTCGTTCCTCGTCAACAACCTGACGAACGAAATGCCCCCTTACGATCCGACGTTCCCGGGCACTTCCGGCGCTCCGTACAACGGCAGCAACTACAGCGTGTACGGTCGTTCGATGTACATCGAGGCGCGCTACAACTTCGGCAACTGACGCCAGTTACCGCCTCTTGATTTAGTTCTCTCCAGGCCCCGCTTCGGCGGGGCCTTTTTCTTGCATCCGCCTCGGCGGCTCAGCCGACTTTGACGCCATTGCTCTCCAGGAAGTCGACGACGTTGGCGAGCTGGGGGGCATAGTGTTTCCAGCGGTTCATGGCCGACCGATACAGCGGGCTTCGGACCTGCGCCAGGCTGGCCGTTGCCACCGGCGCCTGGTTGCGTTCGAAGGCCAGGCAGGCGTCGCTCCAGGCCAGGCCGCAGAAGTCCAGGAGGCGTCGCGTCTGCGCGACCTGGTCATCGACGATGTCTTCGTAGTGCACCTCGAGTACGCGCCCTGGCAGCACCTTCGACCAGTGCGCCATCAGCCGGTCGAACAGGAGGTAGTAGCGGGCGGTGTCGATGAGATCGAATGAATAGTCGTAGTGCGTGGACCCTTGGGCGAAAAGCTGGCGGAAATTACTCAGGCACGTGTCGAGCGGGTTCCGACGCAGGCAGACGATACGGGCGTTCGGCAGGGCCCGTGCTATCAGCCCCGCGTACAGGAAATTGTGCGGCAGCTTGTCGACGAAATGCGGTCGCTGGCCCGTTCCGGGCCGCGTGCTGTCGACGTAGGCGCGTCCCAGTGCCGCCGGATCGATCCGCAACGCACTGGACAGCGTATCGGCATCCAGCAGGGAGCGCGTGCGGCTCCCGGACATGCGCTTGACCAGGTAGCCGAAGTTGGGCAACTCGCCCGCGGACTGCACATCCGGATGACTGCCCAGGATGCGATCCACCAGCGTTGTCCCTGTCCGCGGCATGCCGATCACGAAGATGGGCTCGGCCGACTCGAACCCGCCCCCGGCTGCTACCGGACCGGCGAACGCCGCGATGATCGCGTCGAACAGAGCCTCGTCCTGTTCGGGACGGTATGAACGTCCCTCCCGGCCCGCGCGCTTGCCCTCGCTCAGCCGGTCGAATGCGTCGGCGAACTCGCCCAGGTCTTCCAACTCCTTGGCCATCGCAAGGTTGACGTACATGCGTCCGTCGCGGTCGCCCGACAGGCCCTCACGCAGTGCGTGGAGCCGATCGAGATGGTTGGCTTCTCCCGTCTGGCGCCGGAGCTGGGCCAGTGCGAGATGTGCCTTCCAGTAGCGCGGATCAATCGCCAGGCACGCCTCGTACTCGCACTCGGCTTCTTCCATCCGGTTGAGGATGCTCAGGGACGTTGCCAGATTGAAGTGATAGCTGGCCACGCCGGGTGCCGACTGCGTTGCCCTTCTGAAGGCGTCCGCCGCCTCCTCGTGCGCATTGCCCAGCGTGAACACCACCCCTAGCGTGTCGAGCGTCATGGTGTCCGAGGGCTGCAGGGCCAAAGCCCGTCGTGCGACTTCGATCGCTTCGCGAGTCATGGCTGCAGATGACAATGCTCGGGCCCATTGCGCCGCATAGTCGGGCCTGCTGGAGTTCAGCCGCACCGACGTCTCCAGGTGTCTCAGCGCGCGCGGCAGTTGCTGCAGGTGCAGCGCCGCCACCCCCGCTACGAACTGGACCCCGGCATGGCCGGACGCCATCGGGAGCAGGCGCTCGGCGCGCTGCAAGGCGCCACTCCAGTCGCCGCGGTTCAGGGCATCTACCGCCTGCGCATATTGCTGGGCCGGTTCATTCATCTGTACGTTCGCTTCGACATCCGGCCGTCGATCCTAGCCCAGCGCCGCCGCCACCTGAACCGACGCGCTTCCGTGCAGGGTCGGATGCGCTATAAATGGTCGTCCCCGCGACAAACGCGGGCCATCACATCCCTGGGAGGGGACGAATCCATGCGCAACACACTGCTCGCCCTGCTCGCGCTGCCGCTGATGGCCGTTTCGGCCGTGGCGATGGCGCAGAACACTCCGGTCGGTTCGTGGACGACCATCGACGACGAAACCGGCAAGCCCAAGTCCGTCGTGGAGATCTACGAGGCCCGCGACGGCAGCCTGGCCGGTCGCGTCGACGAGATCCTGCAGTCCGACCGCGGGCCCGACCCTGTCTGCGACAAGTGCAGCGGCGCCAACAAGGACAAGCCCGTCAAGGGCATGGTCATCCTCTGGGGCATCAAGCAGAAGGGCAACACCTGGGAAGGCGGCAAGATCCTCGACCCGGCCAGCGGCAAGGTCTACTCGGTCAAGGTCACGCCCACCGAAGGTGGCAGCAAGCTCGAAGTCCGCGGCTTCATGGGCTTCTCGCTGCTGGGTCGCACCCAGACGTGGGTTCGCCAGTAGGGCTCCACGCGCAGACCCGGCCGTAAACCGGCCTACCCGAACGGCCCGCATCGCGGGCCGTTTGCGTTTGGATAGCAGCACGCGGCCGTGGTCCGCTTCGAGTGACGACGCAGGTCCGATGCCAAAGCGGGTCCCGGCCTGCGTGCGATAATCGCCGGCCGTTCCGCGTCCGTCCAAGAAGCCCGACCCATGTCCCGCGAGCTCGTCGTCACCTGCGCCCTGCCCTACGCCAACGGCCCCCTGCACCTGGGCCACCTGGTGGGCTACATCCAGGGCGACATCTACGCCCGCGCGCACCGCATGGCCGGCCACAGCGCGCACTTCGTGTGCGCCGACGACACCCATTGCACGCCGATCATGCTGGCCGCCGAGAAGGCCGGCACCACGCCGGAAGCGTTCATCGCCGGCATCCAGGCCAGCCATGAACGCGACTTCGCCGACTTCGGCGTCGCCTTCGACCATTACGACTCCACCCACTCGGCCCGCAACCGCGCGCTGACAGAGGCGATCTACACCAAGCTCGACAACAACGGCCACATCAGCCGGCGCTCGGTCGAGCAACTCTACGACCCCGCCAAGGGCATGTTCCTGCCGGACCGCTACGTCAAGGGCACCTGCCCGAGCTGCGGCACGCCCGACCAGTACGGCGACAACTGCGAGCACTGCGGCGCGACCTACGCCCCCACCGAGCTCAAGGAGCCGCGCTCGGTGCTGTCGGGCGCGATCCCCGAGCTGCGCGAATCCGAGCATTTCTTCTTCGAGGTCGGCGGCTTCGAGGCGTTCCTTCGCGACTGGCTGGCCGGCGACGTCGCCCCGGCCGGCGTCAAGGCCAAGCTGCAGGAATGGCTGGATGCCGAAGGCGGCCTGCGCGCCTGGGACATCTCGCGCGACGCGCCGTATTTCGGCTTCGAGATCCCCGGGCACCCGGGCAAGTACCTGTACGTCTGGATCGACGCGCCGATCGGATACCTCTCCAGCTTCCAGGCGCTTTGCGAGCGCGAGGGGCTCGACTTCTTCGGCTACCTCGCGCGCGATTCGGCTGCCGAGCTGCACCACTTCATCGGCAAGGACATCGTCAACTTCCACGGCCTGTTCTGGCCGGCGGTGCTGCACGGCGCCGGCTTCCGCGCGCCTACGCGCCTGCATGTCAACGGCTACCTGACCGTCGATGGCGCGAAGATGTCCAAGTCGCGCGGCACCTTCGTCATGGCCCGCACGTACCTGGATACCGGGCTGGACCCGGAGGCGCTGCGCTACTACTTCGCCACGAAGACCAGCGGTGGGGTCGACGACCTGGACCTCAACCTGGCCGACTTCACGGCGCGGGTGAATGCCGACCTGGTGGGCAAGTTCGTCAACCTCGCCAGCCGCTGCGCGGGCTTCATCAACAAGCGCTTCGATGGCCGGCTGGCCGATGCCGTGCCCGACCGTGCCATGTACGCCCGCTTCGTCGATCAGCTGGCGCCGATCAGTGCCGCGTACCAGCGCAACGAGGCCGCCACGGCGCTGCGCCTGACCATGGCCCTGGCCGACGAGGCCAACCGCTATATCGACGAGCACAAGCCGTGGGTGCTGGCCAAGCAGGACGGTGCCGAGGCGCAACTGCACGCCGTCTGCACCCAGGCGCTCAATCTGTTCCGCGTGCTCAACACGGCGCTCAAGCCGGTACTGCCGCGCACCAGCGCGCAGGCCGACGAATTCCTGCAGGCGCCGGTCTCGAACTGGCAGGCCCTGGAAGCGCCGCTGGTGGCCCATCGCATCGGCGACTACACGCCGCTGTTCACCCGAATCGACCCGAAACTACTCGACGCCATGACCGAAGCCAGCAAGGACTCCCTGAAACCCAACGAGGCGACGCCCGCTACTGCGGGGGCAGCGAAGCCTCCTGCGGGTTCAATCGTGGCTGAAGCCGCTCCTGCGAATGGTAAGGCTGAAGAGGCGGCCACGCCGACCATCGGCATCGACGACTTCGCCAAGCTCGACCTGCGGGTCGGCCGCGTGCGCGTGTGCGAATTCGTCGAGGGCTCCGACAAGCTGCTGCGATTCGAGCTCGATGCCGGCGACCTCGGCAGCCGGCAGATCTTTTCCGGCATCCGTGCTTCGTATGGCGAACCGGAATCGCTGGTCGGCCGCAACGTGGTCTTCATCGCCAACCTCGCGCCGCGCAAGATGCGCTTCGGGATCAGCGAGGGGATGATCCTCTCGGCCGGCTTCGACGGCGGTGGGTTGTTCCTGCTGGATGCGCACGAGGGTGCGCAACCGGGCATGCCGGTGCGCTGATCCGGCCGCCGTCCCCCGGCGCGGATGACCGGGCGCAGCATATGACCGAACTCGCCGACCGCCTCGACCGCCTGTTGCCGCAGACCCAGTGCGGCCAATGCGGCTATGCCGGTTGCCGACCGTATGCCGACGCGATGGCAGCGGGCGAGGCCGGGCCGGAGCGTTGCCCACCGGGCGGCGATCGCGGTGCGCGGGCGCTGGCCCACCTCCTGCACGTGCCGCCCATTCCGTTCGACCGGCGCCGGGGCGAGCACAAGCCGCCGCAGGTCGCACGTGTCGTCGAGGCGGACTGCATCGGCTGCACCAAGTGCATCCAGGCCTGCCCCGTCGACGCCATCATCGGCGGCAGCAAGCACATGCACGTGGTGATCGAACCGCTGTGCACGGGCTGCGAGCTGTGCGTGCCGGCCTGCCCCGTGGATTGCATCGTGCTGCTGCCGACGCACTGAACGCGGGCGCCGGGCGCGCACCTTCATTCTGCGGGCTCAGTCTCCGGCTCGGGCTCCGGCTCCACGCACGCCGAGCACACGCGCTCGAGCCGGTAACCACCGTCGGACAGCTGTGCCACCAGCCCGTCCTCGCCCAGCAGGTGCAGCGCACCGACCACGACCAGCACGTCCTCGCTGGCGCTGTCGTCCAGCAGCGCGCGGATCTGCGGGACCCAGGCCTGGTTGCGCACCACGTTGACCATCCGGTACGTCTCGGGCGTCTTGGCCTGCATCTCATCCAGCGTGAGGCGGCCCAACGCCGGGATGTCGCCGGTGCGCCACGCCGCGTGCAGTTCCGACAGCATGCCCGGCATCTCCTGCGGGCGGTCGATGAAATCCGAGAGTGATGCGACTTGCTCCTCGATCGGCGTGCCGTCCAGCGCGCGCAGCTGGTCGTCAATGGTCTCCAGCCCACCCGTCGGCTTGCCGGCGTCTGCGGCAGCGCGCATCAGGTGCTGGTCCAGACCGTGTTCGCCACTGAAACCCATCGACTGCGACAGCCCGAGCGTCAGCGACAGGTTCACGAACCAGGGCTCGTACGCTTCGAACTGCTCGATAGAGGCCCCGTTTCGCGCCAGGATGCGGTTGAACTTCTCGCGCATCGCGAGCGGCAGCACGTCGCTGAGCGTGCCGCCCTCGGCATAGCCGGCCGCCTGAAGGAACTTCAGCGCCGTGGCCGGATCGTGCAGGTCCTCGGGCGAAACCTCGAACACCACCCGATCGGCTGCTTCGAAGGCGGCGTCGACGTCGGGCGACACGGGGTAGTCGTCAGGCTTGAGCAGGTGGAACGAACCCAGCAGGTAAACGCTGTTGTCGGCGTCCGACACCTTCCACAACAGCGGGACCGGCGCGATGTCGGCGGCCTCGGCCAGGGTCGCGGTCGTGGAAGCGACGGGCGCGGCATCCCCGTCGGGACGGGCGGAGGCCGGCGCCAACAGGGCCAGGGCAAGGGAGGCAGCAAGGGCGAGTCGACTGAGGCGGCGCATGGAGGTCCCGTCAGGGGGTGGAAGGAGCGGCGTAGGCCTTTTCGCCCGCCTCGACCCGCAGGTCAAGCCGGTTGGCGTTGGGCGTCAGTCGGCAGGTGGAAAACTTCGAGAAGGCGCATTGCGGGTTGTAGGCACGGTTGAAGTCCAGCCGCACCGGCCCCGCGGTCGCCGGCAGGTCGACATCGAGGTAGCGACCGATCCCGTAGCTGCCGTGGCCGCTGGTGCCGTCGACGAAGGCGATGGCAGCGCCCTCGCGTCCCGGGTCCAGCACTTCGATGCGGTGCGTCCGGCCGTCGCGGTCGAATTCGATCATCCCCGGGTTGGCCACCTGTTCGACGGTGCCGACGATGTCGGTGACCTCCAGCGTACGCGGCGCCGGATGCGGGGTATAGCGCCCGGTGAGCACCCAGTCGGCGCCTCCGGGCCAATGGTCGATTCCAGCGAAGCCGGTGCGGCTCGCGGCGTCCTCGTGCCGGACGCGGATCGCATGGCGCGTGCCTCGCCGGATCACCGACAGCCGGCCGCGCCCGTCGTCGAAGCCCAGTACGCTCGGCTCTGCACTGTCAGCATCGGTGGAGAGCATGACGGCGCCATCGACCGGCTGGCCATCCAGCGTCAGCGGTACGCCACGTTCGGGAACGAACCGGATGCCGCCCTCGCGCACGTCGACCATGCCCAGGTGGGACGGGCCGACCGACAGTCGGACGCCGTTGCCTGCGCTGCTTCCGACGTAGTGCGGCCCGGGACCGACCCAGTGCAGGCCGACCAGGCTGGCCCAGCCGTCCGGTTGCGTGAGCATCTCGGCACGCTCGCGTCGCCAGCCGGCCTGTGACGCATCGAAGGCGGCCTGCGCGGCGGGATCGATTGCGTCGACGGCCGCTGCGTCGTCCCCGCCGCAGCCCGCCGCGAGCAGGACTGCCAGAATGATCGACGCCACGAAGCCGGCCCGGCGCGTCGACGACGACACGGCACTCAGCGCCCGCGCAGGAACCATCGGTCCATTTCCTGCAGCGTGAAGTGCGCCCATGTCGGGCGGCCGTGGTTGCACTGGCCGGAGCGCTCGGTGGCTTCCATCTCGCGCAGCAGTGCGTTCATTTCCGGCAGCGTCAGGCGGCGGTTGGCGCGGACCGCACCATGGCAGGCCATGGTCGACAGCAGCTCGTCGCGCGCTTCGGCGACACGGCGCGACTGGCCGTGCTCGCGCAGGTCGGCCAGCACGTCGCGCAGCAGCGCTTCGACGTCGCCGTGCGCCAGCAGCGCCGGTACCGCGCGCAACGTCAGCGACTGCGGGCCGGCGCGGGTCACTTCGAAGCCGAGTGCCGCCAGCGTCGCCGACTCGCGCTCGGCGACTTCGGCTTCGCGCTCGGATACGGCGATCGATGCCGGCACCAGCAGCGGCTGCGTCCGCAGGCCCTCGCCGTCGTGCGCGCGCTTGAGCTTCTCGTACCCGATGCGCTCGTGCGCGGCGTGCATGTCGACGACGATCAGGCCCTGCGCGCTCTCGGCGAGGACGTAGATCCCGTGCAGCTGCGCGACCGCATAGCCGAGCGGCGGCAGCGACGGTTCGGGGCTCTCGGGCAGGGGCGGTAACGGCGTGGACGGTGCCGCCGCGGGCGCGCCTTCGTTGCCGGGTGCGTGGGTGCCGTAGAGCGCGGCATACTCGGCTTGCGCCTCGCGGGCCCAGACGCCATCCGATGCGCCTTCACGCAGGCCCAGCGGCGTCTGCGAACGGTCCCAGTGCGCCGCAACGGGCTGTCCGCCTTGTGCCATTGCAGCGGGCGCATGCGCGGTCATCGCCGACGCCTCGATGCCCGCACGCGTTTCGGCCAGTGCCTGGTGCAGCGTGCGGTAGACGAAGTCGTGGATCAGCCGGCCGTCGCGGAAGCGCACTTCGTGCTTGGCCGGATGGACGTTGACGTCCACGCGGCGCGGATCGACCGACAGGAACAGCACGTACGCCGGTTGGCGGCCGTGGAACAGCACGTCGGCATAGGCCTGCTTCACCGCGTGCGCGACGCTGCGGTCGCGGACCGAGCGACCGTTGACGTAGAGGTACTGCTGGTCGGCGCTGGCGCGCGAGTAATTGGGCTTGGCGATCCAGCCGTGCAGCCGCAGGCCCGCCGCCTCGTGCTCCACGCGCAGCGCCTGCGACGCGAAGCCCTCGCCGAGCGTCTCCTGCAACCGGGCAT
>MIDV01000136.1:13695-19695 GCA_001830245.1 Lysobacterales bacterium RIFOXYA1_FULL_69_10
CTCGCCCTTCCAGCGGCGCGACGGCTTGCCGTTGTGCGAGACGCGCAGTTCGACGTCGGGCCGGGCCAGTGCGAGTTGCCGCAACCATTCCTCGATGTGGCCCAGTTCGGTGCGTTCGGCCTTCAGGAACTTGCGGCGTGCCGGAACGTTGAAGAACAGATCACGCACTTCCACCGTGGTGCCGGGCGGATGCGGCCGTGGCGCGGGCTCGGCCACTCGGCCGCCGTCGACCTCCAGCGCCATCGCGTGCTGCGCGTCGCCCGGGCGGGACACCAGCGTGAACCGGCTGACGGAGGCGATCGACGGCAAGGCCTCGCCACGGAAGCCCAGGGTCGCAACGCCTTCCAGGTCGTCGAGCGAGGCGATCTTGCTGGTCGCGTGGCGCGACACCGCCAGCGCCAGCTCATCGGCCGGGATGCCGCCGCCGTCATCGCGGATCCGGATCAGGCGCGCGCCGCCCTCTTCCAGGTCGATGTCGACCCGCCGGGCACCTGCGTCGATCGCGTTCTCGACCAGTTCCTTGACCACCGACGCCGGCCGCTCGACCACTTCGCCCGCGGCGATCTGGTTGACGAGGATGTCGGGCAGCGGGCGGATGGGCACGTGGAGACGGGGCCGGAAAACGGGGCCCGCCATCATACCGGCGCCCGGATGCACGAACGCCGGCGGGAATGCGCCGGCGTTCGTTCAATCAGGCAGCGAGGATTCGCTATCAGGGGCTTCCACCGGCCCCGCCCGGTGCGGCGTACTGCGCCTCGGCACGCGCGGCGAACATCGTGCCCGGCGGCGGCTGGCGGGTGAAATACGTGTTGATGCCGTCGAGCACCGCGCGGGCGATGACCCGCTGCTGCGCGGGGTCGGTCAGGCGCTTTTCCTCTTCCGGGTTCGACAGGAACGCCGTCTCCACCAGCATGGCCGGCATGTCGGAGGTGCGCAGCACGGCGAAGTTGGCTCGCTCGACCTGCGGCTTGTGGTTGTTGCCGATCTTCTTCAGGCCCGACAGCACGTGGCCGGCGGCGTCTTCGGATGCGCGCATGTGGCCGCTCTGGGTGAGGTCGAGCAGCACCGAGGTCAGGGTGTTGTCGGTCTTGGGCAGGCGCGCACCGCCGATGAGGTCGGCCGAGTTTTCCTTGTCGGCCAGCCAGCGGGCGCGCTGGGACGATGCCCCGCGCAGCGACAACACGTATACCGAGGAACCCTTGGCGTTGCGGTTCTCGGCAGCGTCGGCGTGGAGCGAGACGAAAATGTCGGCACGGTTGGCGCGCGCCAGCTGCGTGCGCTTGGTCAGCGGCAGGAACACATCGTTATCGCGCGTCAGGTAGGACTTCAAGCCGGGCGTGGCATCGACCTGGCGCGCCAGTTCGCGTGCGATCGCCAGGGTGATGTCCTTCTCGCGCTTGCCTGCCAACCCGATTGCGCCGGGGTCCTGCCCGCCGTGGCCGGCGTCGATCGCCACGATCAGCGGACGCATGCCGGCGCCGCGCATTACCTGCTGCAGCGTCTTGCCGTGGGCGGAGTCGGCGGGCGGCACGGCCCCGCGTGTCGGCTGAACCGGCGCCGGCTGTCCGGTGGCAATGCGCGTCGGCACGCCTGTCGCCACGGTGGTCGGCACGGACGACGATGGCGTCGCCGTCTTCGCGGCACCACCGCCATAGGAAGCGGCAAGCTCGGAAATCAGGCGGCTCGTGGCCGCCGCCGATTCGGCGGCGCGCTCGGCATCGGTCTTTGCGGGCGGCAACACCGCCGCAGGCTGCGGCGGCACTGGAGCCGAAGTCGCAACGGTCGCCACCGCAGGTGCCGGCGCGCCGTCATGCGGCCACTCCACCACCAGTTTCGGGCCGTTGGCGCCGGGCTCGATGCGTGGCGCGATTGCCGTCACCGACTGGTTGAGGTCGAACACGATGCGCACCGTGCCCGCCACCGGCTGCCCGGTGCGCACCGACGACACGACGCCACTGCCGGCCGGCAGCGACACGCCGGGGGTAAGGCGCGAATCGGCCAGGTCGATGGCAAGGCGGTCGGGGCCTTTCAAGCTGAGGACGCGGAAATCGGAGGCGGCATCCAAGGCGATCTCGGCGCGGGTGCCAGTCGCACCGGAGCTGAGCTGCAGGCCCTTGATTTCACTTGCATTTACGGGGCTCAAGGCCAGCGCCGGGAGCAGCGCAATGCCGAGCAGGAAGGTCAGGACGGGGGGCGCCGTGGCTCGCATGCGCCGTAGTCAAGCACCGGCTACCGGATATTGCAAGCATTTTTTCCTTTGGAATCCGTGGCCTGCCGCAACTTCCTGCCGGATCATTCAGAAATGGCCTGCAAGCTCGGTTCGACCCGCGCGATGGCCTCCACCTGCCCGAGCCAGTGCTCGCCGGCCGGCGTGGGCGTGACCAGATGCGCCCGTCGGCCCGGGCCCTCGACCTCCAGATGGACTTCGAGGTCGGGCGCCGGCAGGTGGCCATGCCCACGCTCGGGCCACTCGATCAGCCAAAGCACCGCCGCGCCCTCATCCAGCCCGAGGAAATCGAGCTCGCCGGCGTCGGCAATCCGGTAGAGGTCGAGGTGCCACGCCTCACCACCGCCTTGCAGCGGATAGCGCTCGATCAGCGTGTAGGTCGGGCTGCGGATCGTCCCGGTCACGCCCAGCTCGCGCAGCAGCGCACGGGCCAGCGTCGACTTGCCCGCGCCCAGGTCGCCGTGCAGATGCACCACCGCACTGGCCGGCCGTGTCCGGGCGAGTGTCTGGCCGAGCCGGTCGGTGGCGTCCGCGTCGGGCAGGTCGATCCTCAATTCGTCGATCCTCGGTTCCACGCCACATCCCCATCGTTGGCAAGCCGGCGCAGCCACGGCATCAGGTCGCTGGGCAGCAGGCCACGCGGGCCGCCCTCGTGCGCGGCACGGTCGCCCGCAAGTGCGTGCAGGAGAGCGCCGGTGCAGGCGGCATCGAACGGCTCCAGCCCCTGCGCGCAGAGGGAGGCGATCACGCCGGTCAACACATCGCCCATGCCGCCCACCGCCATTCCGGGGTTGCCCGCCTCGACCAGCCGCGTCACCCGACAGGGTGCGCCCACCACGGTGCCGGCGCCCTTGAGCACGACGGCGCACTGGTAGCGCTCGGCCAGTTGGCGGACAGCCCGGAGCCGATCCGACTGGACGTCCGACGTCGCGCCGCCCAGAAGCGCCGCAGCCTCGCCCGGGTGCGGCGTCAGGATCGCGTCCGCCGGTGCGGGACCTGCCCGATGCGCCAGAAGGTGCAGCGCATCGGCATCGATCACGTGGCGGTGGCCTGCTGCCAGCGCGGCGTCGAACCAGCCCCGCCCCCAGTCGCCCTGCCCCAGCCCGGGGCCGATCGCCAGCACGTCAGCGCGTTCCAGCAGCGTGCGGGAGGTGTCCGTCACCGTATCGGCGCCGTGGGCCATCACTTCCGGACGTCGCGCCAGCACTGCCGCGACGTGCCCGGGTCGGGTTATCACGTCGACCAGTCCCGCGCCCGAGCGCAAGGCCGCTTCGGCGGTCATCAGGATCGCGCCGCCGTGTCCGCTGTCGCCACCGATGCACGCGACGCGCCCGTGCCGGCCCTTGTGCGAGTCGCGGCTGCGCGGGGGCCAAGCGGCATGCAGGTCGGGCGCGCGCAGCGCGACGGCGACCGGCTCGATTCCAGCGAAGTCATCGGCCTCCACGCCCAACGCCGCCAGCGACAGCGGGCCGGTGCAGTCGAGCGCCGCGCCGGTGCGCAACCCCGCCTTCGGCGCGATGAACTCGATGCACGCATTCGCACGCACCGCAGCGCCCGGTGTCGCGCCGGTGTCGGCGCCCACGCCCGTGGGGACGTCCAGCGCCAGCACCGGACACCGGCAGCCGTTTATCGCATCGACCAGCGCAGTCACCACCGCATCCGGCGCGCGTGACAGCCCGATGCCGAGGACGGCATCGACCACCACGTGTCCTGCATCGGCCCCGCAACCCAATCCGCCATCGAACGCCACGACGCCCCCGCCGGCGTCGCGGTAGCCCGCTTCCGCTCGCCGCGCCAGCGCACCAGTCGCCTCGTGCGCGGCCGCGCGAACCACGCGCACGTCCCGGCCCGACTCGTGTGCCAACCGCGCCAGCATATAACCGTCGCCGCCGTTGTTGCCGGGTCCACACACGACGGTAAGGCGTTGTGCATGCGGCCACCGGCGCAGCACTTCGCGCCACGCGGCTAGGCCGGCGCGCTGCATCAGTTCGAAACCGTCGCCCAGCCGCCGCGTCGCACGCGCTTCGATCGCGCGCAGCGCCTGGACATCGAAGCGGGCGGCGGCCATGTCGGCAGCTTTATCGGCGACAGTCTCGGCGGCGTTGCGCATCGCGCGATTCTATACTTGCGCCACCGTGATCCCGTCTTCGACATCGCCGCCCCAGGTCGACCTCGACGCCCTCGCCGTGCGTATCCGGGCGATGGCGGCGGACATGGGGTTCCAGCGCTGCGGCATCAGCGACATCGCGCTGGACGAGGATGCCGGCCACCTGCGCGACTGGCTGGCCCGAGGGCTGTACGGAACGATGGACTGGATGGCGCGGCACGGCGACCTGCGCGCACGTCCGGAGGAGTTGACGCCCGGTACGGTGCGTGTCATCTCGGTCGGCCTGGACTACGGGCAGGACGACGATGCGGCCTGGGCCACGCTCGCCGACGGAACACGCGCCTACGTCGCCCGCTACGCGCTGGGCCGGGACTATCACAAGCTGATGCGGCGTCGCCTGCAGCAGTTGGCCGACCGGATCGCAGAGGAAACCGGGCCGTTCGGCTACCGCGTGTTCGTCGACTCCGCGCCGGTGTTGGAGCGCGCCCTTGCACGCAACGCCGGGCTGGGCTGGATCGGAAAGCACACCTGCCTGATCGACAAGGACGGCGGCTCCTGGTTCTTCCTCGGCGAGATCTATGTCGACATTCCGTTGCCCGCCGATGCGCCGGCCACGGCGCACTGCGGCACCTGCACCCGGTGCATCGACATCTGCCCGACCCGCGCGATCACCGCGCCGCAACGGCTGGACGCGCGCCGCTGCATTTCTTATCTGACGATCGAGCACGAAGGCGCGATCCCGATAGAGCTGCGCGAACCGATCGGCAACCGCATCTTCGGCTGCGACGACTGCCAGCTGGTCTGCCCCTGGAACAAGTTCGCGCGCCGCACGGACGAACCCGATTTCCGTGCACGCAACAACCTCGACCGGGCCAGCCTCGCCGAGCTGTTCGCGTGGAGCGAGGACGAGTTCCTGCAACGCACGGAAGGCTCGGCGATCCGCCGCAGCGGGCATGCGCGCTGGCTGCGCAACATCGCGGTGGCGCTGGGCAACGCGCCGACGTCACCGGAGGTGATCGGGGCGCTGCAGTCGCGTCGTGGCATCGCGGACGCCGTCGTGCGCGAGCATGTGGAGTGGGCATTGGCGCGCCACGGCGTCGCACCCCTGTAGGAGCGGCTTCAGCCGCGAAGGAAAGTTGGCTATCTCACCGGATCGCCATGCGTATCGCGAACCCATTGTAGGAGCGACGTAAGTCGCGCTCGCGCACTCGCCGGGAAAGATCGGTCGCGACTTACGTCGCTCCTACAAAGGGAAGGTGAGATCGGATTCGGCTGGAAGCCGCCCAGGTTCGCGGCTGAAGCCGCTCCTACAGAGGCAGCGTTTCGGGACTCAACCCCGCGCCCGCTCCAGCAGCGCGCGCGTCACCGGGTCATCCGCGTCGCCTCGGCCTTCCAGCGCCGGCAGCAGTCGACCGGCGACCTGTTTCCCGAGCTCGACACCGAACTGGTCGAACGGGTTGATGCCCCACAGCAGGCCCTGCAGGTAGACGCTGTGCTCGTACATCGCCAGCAGCGCGCCCAGCGAATGCGGCGTCAGCGCGTCGAGCAGCCACAAAGTGTTGGGCCGATTGCCGGCGTAGGCGCGGTGCGGGTCGTCCGCGTCCTGGCCATTTGCCAGCGCCTCGGACTGCGCCAGCAGGTTGGCCAGCAACGCACGGTGGTTGTC
>MIDV01000137.1:0-1824 GCA_001830245.1 Lysobacterales bacterium RIFOXYA1_FULL_69_10
CTGCTGGCCGGCTTCTGGAACAGCCACGTGCATTTCCTCGCACCGCCGATGATGCAGGCCGGCACGCAGCCGGCCGCGCAGCTGTCGGCGCGGATGCGCGGAATGCTGACGCAGTGGGGCTTCACCACCGTGTTCGACCTCGGCTCGCTGGGCGACAACACCCGTGCCCTGCAGCAACGCATCGCCACCGGCGAGGTCGACGGCCCGTTGATCCTCAGCGTGCATGCGCCGTTTTTCCCGGCCGGTGGCACGCCGTCGTACGTCAGCGACCTGCTGCAGCGCATCGGCGCGCCCAGCTTCGAGGTCGCCGATGCCGAAGCGGCCAGCGCCCGTGCACGGCGCCAGGTCGAGGCGGGCGCTGACGGCGTCAAGCTTTTCATCGGCGCCATCATCGAGGGCGGTACCGGCGTGCTGCACATGGACGCAGGCGTGGCACGCGCTGCCGCGTCGCCGGCCGAATCCGCCGGCAAGCCGGTGTTCGCGCATCCCACTGACGCACGCGGCGTCGACCTCGCGCTGCAGGCCGGCGTCGACGTCCTGTCGCATACCACGCCCGCGGCGGGGCCGTGGCCGGCCGACGTGGTCGCCCGGCTGGTGGACGGCGATGTCGCCCTCGTGCCGTCGCTGATGCTGTTCGAGGTGGAACTGGCGAAGGAGGGCGCGCCCGCGGAGGTGGGTCGCCGCTTCATCGCCACCGCCGGCCAGCAGGCCAGGGCGCTGCACGATGCCGGTGGCACGCTGCTGTTCGGCACCGACGTGGGCTACATCGAGCCGGTCGATCCCACGCGCGAGTACCGCCTGCTGGCCGACGCCGGACTGGACTGGCGCGCGGTGCTGCGCAGCCTGACCACCGCGCCGGCACGGACGTTCGGGTACGGCGATAGCAAAGGACGCGTCGCCGTCGGGTTCGACGCCGACCTGGTGCTGCTTGATCGCGATCCCCGGGACGATACCGAAGCTTTCGCCGACGTGGCGATGACCCTTCGCGACGGACGCGTCATCCACGACGCGACGCAGTAGCACGGTTGGGTCGCACTGGAAGGATGGCTAGACTCCCCGTCCTGCAGTTGCAGGCATCGGTGCGCTCGCCGCGCACTACACATTGTCCGCTATCGGGGAAACAAGATGACGACCACTCCTCTCGGGCCCCGCGCCCGGCTTCGCCGTGACCTGCTCTGGCTGAAGGGCTACGCCCTGGTATCCAGCGTCGTGGTCGTGGGGCTGCTGGTCGCCGCCGCGCGTGCGCCGTCAACGCAGGACGAACTGAACGTCGAGCGCATCAACGTCGTCGATCCCACCGGCGTCACGCGCGTGGTCATCGCCAATGCCGAGCGGTTCCCACTTCCCCGCCTGGACGGCAAGGAGTACCCGCGCGCGGTGCAGCCCGCGGGCCTGGTGTTCTACGACGCCAAGGGCGACGAACTGGGCGGCGTGGCGATCACCGATGCCGAGATGGGCCGTGTCGCCGCGCTGGCGTTCGACTACCCCAACTACGACGCTATCGGCCTCAGCACGCGTTCGGATGCCGAGGGCGGCGATTCGGTGACGGGACTGCACATCAATTCCAGGCCGCCGGCCGGCCTTGACGTGATCGAGGCCAGCCGCGTGGTTGAGCGGCGCATCGGCATCCACAACCGCGAGGAGAACGCCGAGATCATCCTCGCCGACACGCAGGGCCGTGACCGCATCCGCCTGGTGGTGGACGACCAGGACCGCCCCCGCATCGAGGTGCTGGATGCCCAGGGCGCGGTGACGTTCACCACCTCTCAATGAGGTGACACCCTGATCAGGTCGTGCAGCGAAGCGGCATCGGCTTGAAATGAT
>MIDV01000137.1:1848-3998 GCA_001830245.1 Lysobacterales bacterium RIFOXYA1_FULL_69_10
GTTCGATGTCCGGAAACGGCGAGCCGCCGTGCTACCGCAACCACACAATGGAGCCCACTCAGGATCAGGAGCACATTGTGAAGATGCTGGAAGGCAAGGCGGCAATTGTGACCGGGGCGAGCTCCGGTATCGGACGGGCGACCGCTGCACTTTTTGCGATGCATGGTGCTCAGGTGATCGTGAGCGCGCGTCGGCAAGCCGAACTCGACACCCTCGTCAATGACATCGAGATGGCGGGGGGCAATGCCATTGCGATTGCGGGCGATATAAGAAGCGAAAGCCTGGCGAAGGAACTGGTTGATGCGGCACTAACGCACTTCGGTGGTCTTGACATCGCATTCAACAATGCAGGGATCGTGGGTGAAACGAAGCCGCTCACAGAGATGTCCCTGGCCGAATGGCTCGATACGCTCAACACCAACCTGACCAGTGCTTTCCTGGGCGCCAAGTATCAGGTACCCGCAATGGTCGCGCGCGGCGGAGGCTCCCTCACCTTCACTTCGTCCTTTGTCGGCCACACGGTTGGCATGCCGGATATGGCTGCCTATGCCGCCAGCAAGGCGGGGCAGATCGGTCTGGTCAAAGCCCTTGCAACTGAGCTGGGCACGAAGGGTATCCGGGTAAACGCCATCCTTCCTGGAGGCACTGATACGCCAGCAAGCGTGACCAACGCTCCGGGTGCCACCCCAGAAGTACTGGCATTCGTGGAAGGCCTTCATGCGCTCAAGCGCATGGCCTCCCCTGAGGAGATCGCGCGGTCCGCGTTGCATCTTGCGTCGGATGCATCGAGCTTCATTACAGGTACGGCTCTTCTCGTTGATGGGGGCGTGTCCGTCAATCGCACTTGATGACTTGAACCCGTCTGGTCCGGCCTGACTTCCAATTGACGCGCATGCGTGCACAGTGGCGTTTTCCCTGCGGGACGGCCCCATGCGCGAACCGATCCACAACCGGCACGACATCAGCGAACTCGACCTGCCCGATATCCTCGGCACCATCCACGAGGAGGTGACGGCGCGGCTGGGCGAGGGCGAGCCGGCCGACTACATCGAGTCGCTGGCCGACGCGCCGATGGACCGCTTCGGCATGGCCCTCGTGACGGTGGATGGCGATGTCTTCGAAGTCGGCGAGTCGCGCGAGCCCTTCTCGATCCAGAGCATTTCCAAGGTGCACACGCTGACGCTGGCGCTGGAGGCGGTGGGCGACGAGCTGTGGGATCGCGTCGACCGCGAGCCGTCCGGCGACCCCTTCAACTCGCTGATCCAGCTGGAGTACGAGAAGGGCATCCCGCGCAACCCGTTCATGAATGCCGGCGCGCTGGTGGTGGCCGACGTGGTGCTGTCGAGTTGCGACGACGCCGAGCAGAAGCTGCTGGACTTCATGCGCCGACGCTCGGGCAACGCCGACGTCGGCAGCGACGAGGTGGTGGCGAAGTCGGAGCGCGAAAGCGGCCACCGCAACATCGCCATGGCCAACTTCATCAAGAGCTACGGCAACCTGCGCAACGAGGTCGACCGGGTGCTCGACTTCTACTGGCTGCAGTGCTCGCTGAAGATGGACTGCGTGGACCTGGCGCGCAGCGTGCAGTACCTGTCAAAGCGGGGGCACTGCGGGGTGTCCGGCGAGCAGGTCGTCAGCGAGGAACTCGCCACGCGCATCAACGCGCTGATGATGACCGCCGGCACCTACGATGCCGCCGGCGATTTCGCGTTCTATGTCGGCCTGCCCGCGAAGAGCGGCGTCGGTGGCGGCATCGTCGCGGTGGTGCCGCACGTCATGAGCCTGTGCACCTACTACCCCGGCCTGGACGAGAAGGGCAATTCGCTGCTCGGCCGCTACGCGCTGCACCGCTTCACGCGGATGACAGGGCTGTCGGTGTTCTGAGGCGGGGCAGGGCGCGGCCGCGCACGCAGCGCAGGTATTGGCTGCGCGGCGGTGGCGCGACCGAATCGATGGTGGGCCACGGCGCGGTGGCGGCATCGAAGCCCTGCGCCACCATCAATCGCCCGAAGCGCGCGCTGTTGCCGCGGCCCGGGTCGGTGACGATGACTTCGCAACACGGATTGGCGTGGCGCGCCACGAATGCGCTGATGACTTCGGCCTGGCCGCGCTCGTACAGGACGTCGCCGGCGATGATGAGGTCGAACTTG
>MIDV01000138.1:0-2136 GCA_001830245.1 Lysobacterales bacterium RIFOXYA1_FULL_69_10
CGTTCAACCCAGATTTGTCCCACCCAGACCAACCAGGCCAGCACCCGCCGCGCATGCGGCGTTTTTTCTGGCCGCACCGGAGAGCAGTGCAATGCGTATCGGCGTACCCAAGGAAACCAAGACTCTCGAGGGCCGCGTCGCCCTGGTGCCGGCCGCCGCCGGCGATCTCGTCAACCGTGGCCACGAGGTCTGGATCGAAAAGGACGCGGGCATCAAGAGCGGCTTCAAGGACGAGCAGTACACCCAGCTGGGCGTGAAGGTGGCCCCGGACGCGGCCGCCCTGTACGAGAAGGGCGAGCTGATCGTGAAGGTCAAGGAGCCCATCGCTGGCGACCTGGCGCACCTGCGCCGCGACCACCTGCTGTTCTGCTACCTGCACCTGGCCGCCGAGCCGGCACTGACCCGCCACCTGCTGGACATCGGGCTGACCGGCGTCGCGTTCGAGACGGTCGAGCTGCCCAACGGCGACCTGCCGCTGCTGGCGCCGATGTCGATCATCGCCGGCAAGATCGCCGTGCAGGCCGGCACCACGCTGCTGCACCAGCCGCAGGGCGGCAAGGGCAAGCTGCTGGGCGGCCTGCCGTCCACCTCGCGCGGCAAGGTCGTGGTGTTCGGCGCCGGCCAGGCCGGTGGTGCCTCGGCGGCGCTGGCCGCGGCGGGCGGTGCCAACGTCGTGGTGTTCGAGAAGCGCCAGGACCGAATGGACGAGATGATGCGGCTGGGCAACAACGTCACGGCGCTGTATCCGTACGACGACGTGGTCATGCGTGAAGTCGCCAATGCCGACCTGGTGGTGGGCGCGGTGCTGGTCACGGGTGCCAAGGCCCCGCATGTGCTGACCCGCGAGATGCTCAAGGGCATGGAAGACGGCAGCGTGGTGGTCGACATTTCGATCGATCAGGGCGGCTGCTTCGAGACCTCGCGCCCGACCAACTGGAAGGAGCCGACTTACGTGGAGGAGGGCGTGACCCACTTCTGCGTCACCAACATGCCGGGCGCGGTGCCGCAGACCAGCTCGCAGGCCATCTGCGCGGCGATTCTGCCATGGGTCAACAAGCTGGCCTCGGGCAACTGGCGCGACAACCAGGCGCTGGTGCGCGGCATCAACGTCGAATCCGGCCAGCTGGTCCATCCTGCGCTGGAAGGCATGGCGCTCTGAGCGACTCGTATGGGTGGCCGGCTCATGCCGCCACCCGTCTTCGGCTCGGTTTCCTGTACATTCAACGAGTAACGCAACCTAGCTGAGGCAGTACATCACGGTGGCAGCCGCTCCCAGTCGCAGGAAATCGTCATCCGCCGAGAAGCGCAGCGCGCCGTCGCCGCGTCGCCAGCGGCTCATGCGCGACATCGCGATGATCCTCATCGCGCCCTTCCTGCTGTACCTGCTGGTCTGCCTGTTCACCTACTCCCCCCAGGACCCGAGCTGGTCACAGTCGGGCAGCGTCACCGCGCCGCTTCATAACGCCGGTGGCACTGTCGGGGCCTGGCTCGCGGACATGCTGCTGTACCTGACGGGCTACGTGGCGTTCCTGCTGCCCGTGGTGCTGGGCGCGATCGCATGGATTGCGCTGTTCGGGATGGATACCGATGGCGACGGCGATGCCGACCTCGGACCTGCGTTGCGCCTGGTGGGCATCGTCGGCTTCCTCGTGTCGACGACGGGCCTGCTGCACCTGCGCGTGGGCGTCGCGCCGGATTTCTCCGCGGGCGCCGGCGGCATCCTCGGGCAGCTGGTGGGCCGCTCGCTCTACAGCGGGTTCGGCCCGGTCGGCGGCAACCTGTTTCTTCTTGCATTGCTGCTGGTGTCGGTGACATTGGCGACGGGCCTGTCGTGGCTCGCGGTCATGGACCGGATCGGGCAGGGCGTGCTCGCGCTCGGGCCGACGCTGTCGCGCCTGTTCCGCCGGGGCAGCCAGCAGGCCACCCAATGGCAGCAGGCGAGGGCGTACCGGGAGGAGCGCGAGGAGGTCCGGAAGGTCGATACCGAACTTCGTGCCAAGCGTGCGCCTGTCAGGATCGAACCGCCTGCACCGGCTGCGGTTGAAAAGAGCGACCGCGCCAAGCGCGAGCAGCAGATCCCGCTGTTCCACGTCGGCGATGGCAGCGGCATCCCGCCGCTGGCGCTGCTGGACGATC
>MIDV01000138.1:2208-17674 GCA_001830245.1 Lysobacterales bacterium RIFOXYA1_FULL_69_10
AGGACTTCCGCATCGACGCCAACGTGGTCGGTGCCTACCCGGGCCCGGTCATCACCCGGTTCGAGATCGAGCCGGCGCCCGGTGTGAAGGTCAGCCAGATCAGCTCACTGGACAAGGACATCGCCCGCGGGTTGTCGGTGAAGTCGGTGCGCGTGGTCGACGTCATCCCGGGCAAGTCGGTGATCGGCCTGGAAACCCCGAACACGCAGCGCGAGATGATCTACCTCTCCGAACTGCTGCGTTCGCGCGAGTACGACAAGTCCGGCAGCCCGCTCACGCTGGCGCTGGGCAAGGACATCGCCGGCCGGCCTACCGTCGCCGACCTGGCGCGAATGCCGCACCTGCTGGTGGCAGGCACCACGGGCTCGGGCAAGTCCGTCGCGGTCAACGCGATGGTGCTCAGCCTGCTGTACAAGGCGTCCGCCAAGGACGTGCGGATGCTGATGATCGACCCGAAGATGCTGGAGCTCAGCGTCTACGAGGGCATCCCGCACCTGCTGGCTCCGGTGGTCACCGACATGAAGGAGGCCGGCAACGGCCTGCGCTGGTGCGTGGCGGAGATGGAACGCCGCTACAAGCTGATGAGCGCGGTGGGCGTGCGCAACCTGGCCGGGTTCAACAAGAAGGTGCGCGACGCCATCGATGCCGGCCAGCCCATGCTGGACCCGCTGTTCAAGCCCAACCCCGATATCGAGGAGGCGGCGCCGCAACTGGAGCCGCTGCCGTACATCGTCGTGTTCATCGACGAATTCGCCGACATGATGATGATCGTCGGCAAGAAGGTCGAAGAACTCATCGCCCGCCTCGCGCAGAAGGCCCGCGCGGCCGGCATCCACCTGATCCTGGCCACCCAGCGCCCGTCGGTGGACGTGATCACCGGCCTGATCAAGGCCAACATCCCGACCCGCATCGCGTTCCAGGTGTCGAGCAAGATCGATTCGCGCACGATCCTGGACCAGTCCGGCGCGGAAACCCTGCTGGGCCACGGCGACATGCTGTACCTGCCGCCGGGCACCGCAATGCCCGAGCGCGTCCATGGAGCATTTGTGTCGGACGACGAGGTCCACCGCGTCGTCGAGCACCTGAAGCAGGCTGGCGGCGGTCCCGACTACATCGAAGGCGTACTGGAAGAAGTGCAGACCTTGGGCGATGGCGTGGTCGTGGGCGCGACGGGCCTGCCGGAAGCCGGCGGCGGTGGCGACGAATCCGACCCGCTGTACGACGAGGCCGTCCGGATCGTGACCGAGACCCGTCGCGCGTCCATCTCCGGCGTCCAGCGGCGCCTGAAGATCGGCTACAACCGCGCGGCGCGCCTGATCGAAGCAATGGAAGCGGCGGGCGTGGTGACGCCGCCCGAGCACAATGGCGACCGCAGCGTGCTGGCGCCGCCGCCCCCTCGCTGAACGCCTGGTCTGGCTGAATCCCGGGCACCGACTGGCCAAGTTCGCGCGGCTCCGTGAGCGCGTGTTCATCCGGATCGCGGCAGACTTCGCGCCATCGAAACAGGAGCGCCCGCAATGATCCGATTTGCCCGCTATTCCGCTCTCGCCGGGGCCGTGGCCGCCACCGCGCTGTTCGCCTCGTCGGCCATGGCCGGTGCGCGCGACGACCTCGACACCTTCACCCGTGGCCTCAAGGGGCTGGACGGCCAGTTCACCCAGAAGGTGTACGACGCCGGTGGCCGGCTGAAGGAAACCTCCAGTGGTGAGGTCGCGCTGTCGGCGCCGCGCCTGTTCCGCTGGGAATACGCCAAGCCGTACCCCCAGCTGATCGTGGCCGACGGCAAGACGGTGTGGATCTACGACGAGGATCTGGAGCAGGTCACCCGCCGTCCGCAGGGCGCCGAGGAGCAGAACAGCCCGCTGACCGCACTGATTGATCCGAGCAAGCTCGATCGACAGTTCGTGGTGAAGGAAGAGGGCGAAAAGGGCGGCCTGAGTTGGCTGTCGCTGGTGCCGCGCGACGAGGGCGGTGCGAGCTTTCGTTCCGCGCGACTGGCGTTCGGTGACGCGGGGCTGGAGCAGATGATCGTCGTCGATGCCGTGGGGCAGCGCACCGAGATCGGGTTCAGCCAGTGGAAGCGCAACCCGGCCTTCCCTGCGAGCACGTTCAAGTACACGCCGCCCAAGGGCGTCGACGTCATCGGCGGCTGATCAGGGCTTCGGTGGCCAATCACGGGTACCGAAACGGCAGGCTCCCAGCCTGCCGTTTCGCATTCCGGAGTCGTAGATCGTTCATTTTCAATGGCTTGGGCTCACGTCGCATCGACGGCCCGGCACGCAAAGTGGCCCCGCACTCCGGATCACCCGGAGGGTTTCCCCGGAACCAAGGCAGGCCACCTCATGCGTCGTACCCCGCTCGCGCTGCTCCCCGTCGCCACCCTCAGTCTTGCTGTCGCGTTGATCGCCGGCCGCACCGATACGGTCGATGCCGCGACTCCGCAGAAGGGCGTCGTCGCCCAGGCCGCTACCTCGGCACCGGGCACGCGGATGGAAGCCGAGCAGGCGCTGGACGCCTCCGTAGCCGCGGCGCTGATCGGCGCGGTAGCGGGGCAGTTCGACGAAGACAACGTGGAAGTCCGCTTGACCGATGTCGACGTTGAGGAAGCCAGCCTGCGCGACCGCCAGCTGCTTGGCCGTGGCGAGTTGAAGTTGGGTGAAAGCAACGAGTGGATCCCGTTCGGCTTCGAAGCGCTGTATGACACGGTCGAGTCCGTGGTCAGCTACCCGCGCCTGACGCTGGCGGACGGCGCGTCGGCGAAGCCTGTGGACCTCGATACCTCCATCGCCACGACCCTTTCGGACCGAGCGGAAGCCGCACTCGTCGACGAGTTCGCCCAGCAGCCGGTCAGCCTCGCGCTGGAAGACGTGCGCAGCGTGGATGCAGGCGAGCGTTACCTTCGGGTCGATGCCTCCGGCACCGCCGATTTCGGTCGCGAGGGCAATGCCGCTGCCCAAGTGCACGGGCTCTTCGACCAGCAGGAGAACCGTTGGGTACGCGTCAGCTACGAGCTGGGCGAGGCGCCGCAGCCATGGGCGGCCGACCACCGCGTCGCCAGTCGCTGATTCGCGCGACACGTCTCAAGTTCATCGACGGCGCCTGATGGCGCCGTCGGCGTGTGCGGGTTCTGCGTTCCCAAGCCTTTTGCCCAACACCCCGGGTCCGCCGCCTTGCTATCGTGACGACCGCTTCCCGTCCCCCAACGGACCGTGCAGTGCCGCGACGTTCTGCTACTTCCCCACCCCCTGATACGCCTGACCTGCTGACCGCCGATCGCGACGCGATGCGGCCCTTGGCCGAGCGCATGCGGCCGAGGGCGCTTGACGACATGGTCGGCCAGCGTCGGCTCCTGGCGCCGGGCTCGGCGCTGCGCCGGGCGGTGGAGTCGGGGCGGGTGCATTCGATGATCCTGTGGGGGCCGCCAGGGTGCGGCAAGACGACGCTCGCTCTGTTGTTGGCCCGGTACGCCGAAGCCGAGTTCCGCGCCATCTCGGCGGTGCTCTCGGGCTTGCCCGAGGTCCGGCAGGTACTCGCCGAGGCGGCGCACCGGTTCGCCGAAGGCCGGCGCACGGTGCTGTTCGTCGACGAGGTGCATCGCTTCAACAAGGCTCAGCAGGACGCGTTCCTGCCGCACATCGAGCGCGGCACGATCATCTTCGTGGGTGCGACCACCGAGAACCCGTCGTTCGAGCTCAACTCGGCGCTGCTGTCGCGCTGCCGCGTGCACGTCATGGAGGCGGTATCGGCCGATGACATCGTCGTTGCGTTGAAACAGGCCCGGGACGATGCCGAGCGTGGCCTGGGGGCGATGGAGCTGGACGTCGCCGAGGGCACGCTCGCGCAGATCGCGCAGGCGGCCGATGGCGATGTGCGCCGCGCGCTGACGCTGCTGGAGATCGCCGCCGAACTGGCCATCGACGAGGATGGCCGGATTACCGACGCCACGCTGGCGCAGGTGCTGGCGGACCGCACGCGTCGGTTCGACAAGGGCGGCGAGCAGTTCTACGACCAGATCTCGGCGCTGCACAAATCCGTGCGCAGCTCCAACCCCGACGCGGCGCTGTACTGGCTGGCGCGGATGCTGGATGGCGGTTGCGACCGCGCGTATCTGGCGCGGCGGCTGACGCGGATGGCGGTGGAGGACATCGGCCTGGCCGATCCAAGGGCGCTGCAGATGGCGCTGGAGGCCTGGGATACCTACGAACGGCTCGGGTCGCCGGAGGGCGAGCTGGCGCTGGCGCAACTGACGCTCTACCTCGCCAGCACGGCCAAGTCGAATGCGGCCTATGCGGCCTACAAGCTGGCGCAACGCGATGTGCGCGAACACGGCACGCAGGACGTGCCCATGCACCTTCGAAATGCGCCGACAAAGCTGATGAAGTCGTTGGGCTACTCGAAGGGCTACCAGTACGACCACGACGCCGAGGGCGGCGTGGCGCTCGACCAGACGGGGTTTCCGGACGCGATGGGAGAGCGGACCTATTACCGGCCGGTGGAGCGGGGACTGGAAATCAAGCTCAAGCAGAAGCTCGATGCGCTACGTGCCCGGCGTGCGGAGGCGCGGGATGGGGCGTCGGCAGATGAGCCGGCGAGCGACGCGTAGGTCTCCGGCGCGGCGGAACACCCGGAAAGCCCGTGTCGGTGCCTGTTTCGCGGCGGCAACGCAGAACCTGCATGAGCAGTATCGGGCATGTGACTGATGTTGCTTGACTAAGCGAGGGTGTAATGACCCCGTCACAGCACACTGTTTCAAAACTGCAACGCAAGGATGAACAGGCATTCCCTGTGCCTGCGGTCGCTGTGGGCTTGGCCGTATCGCAACGAGCAAGGCGGCAACGGCCTGGGAGAGCAGGCGCTCGCATCTTGGGACGTTTCGGATGTGAAACGAATCAGCTCCGGGTGGCCACGTTGAAGAGGCCCGAGTCCGCGCATTTCTTTCCAAGGTTCCCCTTCTTCTCCACCCAGTAACGGTTTCCGCGCTCCTGGACGGACATGGCATCGCCCATGCGTGTCTCCCCGATGCGTCCCAGCCGGTGCCATCCCCTGGGTGCCGGAGCGGCGCATCAGGAGAACAACAATGCGCATTCGTAGAGCTCTCATTGCGTCAGCCGTGCTCGTGGGTCTTGGAGTCACCGGACAGGCGTGGGCACAGGCAACCAACACCGAAAGCGAAAATGGCGAGAACCTGCAGATCGCCATCGACGACGACAGTGACAACAGCGACAACAGCGACAACAGCGACAACAGCAACCACAGCGGGAACAACCGCGACAACGAAGGTCGCGCCCGGTCCGAGGGTTATGGCACTACGGCCGCCAACAACGGCAGCACTGCCACCTCCTCCTTCTCCAACTCCTTCAACAGCAGCAAGGCGATTGCCGAAACCCGCCTGGACGGCTACGTGACGGACATCCGCATCCGCGACATCGGCAACGTCGCCAATAACTGGGGTGATGCCGATGGCGGACACGGTGGAGACGGTGGCAAGGGATATGGCGGCGATGCCGACGGAGGGAAGGGCGATGGTGGCAGCGGCGGGGACGGCGGCAACGCGCGTGCTCGCGGCGCCAACGGCGGTGATGCCTATGCGTACACGGGTGGCAGCTACGCTGGAACCGACGCCGACGGCGGCGACAGCGACAGCGACAGCGGCGATGCGCGCGACCGTGGTCGTGGCGATGCCACGAGCGGTGCGGCGTCCGGCGACGGCGGCGCAGCGACTTCGGGTTCCGCCACGGCGTCCGGTGGCTCCAGCAGCGCGACCGGTGGCAACGGCGGATCGGTGGCCTCCAACGGTGGCGCAGGTGGCGGCGGTGGCGCCGGCTCGGGTGGCAGCGCCAACGGCGGTGCTGGCAACGGTGCGGCTGGGGGAGCCGGCGGCAGCGGCGGATCGGTCAGCAATGACGCGGGCGTGTTCAACATGTCGGCGAACATGACCAACGTCGGACAGTCCGCGGCCGGCATCATGACCGTCGCCCAGAACAGCGGCTTCGCGTCACTGATCCAGCAGGGCGTAACCGTCCAGGCCAACCTGACGGTCGGTCCGTAACAGCCCGGTACGACGCGCCGCAGGTGCCCCCGCCCTGCGGCGCGTTGTCATGCGCCTACGGCGCGATTTTGGGGGCCGGCCTCTATGCCGGTATCCGGGAGAAATCGCCATGCAACATCGTGGAGTTCTGGCAGCGTCCCTGGCTGCCCTTGTTTGCTTCGCCTCGCCCCTCAGCGCGGCCGAATCCACCTCCGATACGTTCGAGCGTCCTGTATCACTGGAATCGCTGGACGACCTGCGGGGTGGGGACAGCACCAGTCGCGTCAACGGCGAAGTCGGTAACAACTCGGTGGAAGCCGTGGTCAGCGGCGACAACACCATCAACCAACGATCGTTCGCCGGCGCCAGCGGCATCACCACCGTCATACAGAACACCGGCGCCAACGTACTGATCCAGAACGGCATGGTGGTCAACGTCCAGTTCGTGGATCCGACCCCGTGACAAACCGCGGTGCCGCGAGTTCACGACGATGTGCGAGCGCCATCGTGGCGCTCGCCATCGCGATGCCGGCCGCGTTTGCACCAGCGGTCGCCGACACGCTCGAGCTGCGCACACCCCATGGCGGCGCCTACCAGCTGCGGGTCACCAGCCTAAAGCAGGCGCGTTTCTCCACGACCGTGCCGCAGCAGTACGACTTCAGTTGCGGCTCGGCGGCGACGGCCACGCTGTTGACGCACCAGTACGGGTATCCGGTGACCGAGGCGGACGTGTTCCTGCGTATGTACGCCAACGGCGACCAGGCCAAGATCCGCGAGGAAGGCTTCTCGCTGCTGGACATGCGCCGCTACCTGTCGGCGCACGGATTCGAGGCCGATGGGTTCGAACTGCCGATCGAGAAGCTGGCTGAAGAAGGGCTGCCCGCCATCGTCCTGCTTAACGACCGCGGCTACCGGCACTTCGTGGTGGTCAAGGGACTGCGCAACGGGCGCATCCTGCTGGGTGACCCCGCGCGTGGCACCCGGGCGATGCCGGTGCCGCGGTTCCACGAGCTCTGGGACAACGGCGTGATGTTCGTGATCCACAACCGCCGCGACGCGGCGCAATTCAACCAGCCGCGCGATTGGCGCACCGCGCCGCCCGCGCCGCTGGAAACCGGCATCCAGCGCGAAGGGTTGCGCAACACGGTCCTGCCCAAGCGCGGCCCTGGAGACATCTGACATGCGCGCGCCGACCGCCCGGGCCATGCCCCTCCTGATTGCGGCGGCGCTCGCCGCCGGACCGTCCATGGCACACGCCGCCGAGCCGGCTCCGGTTTCCACGCTGGGCCCGGAATGGCGGGCCATCGCGCACGAGCGCCTTGGCGCGATGCGAGGCGGTTTCCAGCTGCCCGGCGGCCTGGTGCTGTCGTTCGGGGTCGAGCGGGCGGTCTGGGTCAACGGCGCGCTGGTGGCCTCGACCCGTCTCCAGATCAACGACATCGCGCTGATGACGCCCGACCAGGCGGCGCAGTTGCAGGCCTTCCAGCAGGGGCTGGGCGTGCAGGTGGGCGAGGGCAACGTGCTCGTGGTGCCCGGAAACGGCGCCCTGGTGATCCAGAACACCCGCGACAACCAGGCGATCCGCGCGCTGACCACGCTTTCGGTGGACGTCGGCACCCTGGGGACGTTCCAGCAGGTCAACGCCTTCGACACCGTGCAGGCGGCGGTGGTGGCCGGTATCGGCGGGCCTTGAGCGTTTGACCGCGTGTAGCACCCCTTTCACCGGCCAGAGGACGACGCATGGGCACGCACGGATACAGACCCTGTCGATACTGGTGGCTGGCGCCGGGGTTGCTGCTGGCGGGCGCGGCCCACGCGCAGTCGCCGGAGGACAGTGCTCGTCTCGATGCCCTGCAGCGCGAGATCGCGGCGCAGACCGAGCGGCTCGAAGGCCTGAAGCGGTTGCTGGCCGAGCAGGAAGGGGAATTGGACCGGCTGCGGGGCGCACTCGACGAACAGCGCCTGGACGGCACCCGCGCGAAAGGGCGCGAGGCCGCCCGCAGCGACGCCCTGACCCAGGTGCCGCTGGCCAACGTCACCATGGCCCAGTCGGTGCTGCCCGAGTCGGCCGTGGCGCAGGTCTCTCCGCCGGAGGATCCGGCGGCGCCCCAGGCCGGACCCTCGTCCGACCCGGCCCTTGCGCCACAACCGGTCGGGCGCGCCCCCGAAGTCGACACCCGTCCACCGGAGATCGCCCAGATCTTCGAGCAGCCCGGCGTGCTGACCCCGCCCGGCAAGTTCGTGCTCGAGCCTTCGTTCCAGTTCGGCTACTCGGCCAACGACCGGGTCGCACTGGTCGGCTTCACCATCATCCCGGCCATCCTCATCGGCCTGATCGACGTGCGCCAGGTCAAGACCACCACGGCCATCGCCACGCTCACTGGCCGCTACGGCGTGGGCAAGCGATTCGAGCTGGAGGCGAAGGTCCCTTACGTCTACACCTACAGCGACACCATCAGCCGCGAGATCTTCACCGGCACGGCGGTGGACAACGTCTTCAATTCCGAAGGCCACGGCATCGGCGACGTCGAACTCACCGCCCGCTACCAGTTCAACCAGGGTGGACCGGACCGGCCGTTCTGGGTGGGCTGGCTGCGCTACAAGAGCCGCACCGGCACGGATCCGTTCGAGGTCGTCACCGACTGCGTCACGCGCTGCGTGGCCAACACCACCGGCACCGGCCTGCCGCTTGACCTGCCCACCGGCAGCGGCTTCGACGCCCTCCAGCCGGGCGTGACTTGGCTGTACCCGTCCGACCCGGTGGTGTTCTTCGGCAGCTTCAGCTACCTGCACAACTTCAAGCGCAGCAACGTCTCGCGCACCCTGATCGGCGGGATCCAGGAGCCGATCGGCGAGGTCAAGGCCGGCGACATCCTCGGTTTCAACGTCGGCATGGGCCTGGCGCTGAACGAGAAAGCCGCCATCAGCCTGGGCTACGACCAGAGTGTCGTCGACAAGACCCAGCAGAATGGCGAGGATGCGCCCGGCTCGGCCCGCGTGGTGCTGGGGACCCTGTTGCTGGGCGGCTCGTACCGCTTCAACGAGCGGGTTTCGCTGAACGTGGCGCTGGGGGTCGGCGTGACCCGTGACACTCCCGACATGACCCTGACCGCCCGAGTGCCGATCTCCTTCTGAAGCCCGTGTCTCCCGGGCTCGCCGCCGCCCAGGTGGCTGGACGGCGCGGAAGCTGCCATAATGCGCGGCTTCCTGCGGCCTGGCCGCTGGAACCTTGCCCCACTGCACCCATCCGGGCGACAGGGGGCTGAACGGGCCTGCACGGCGACGTGCGGCCTTCATCCACAAGGAAACCACCATGCGTCATTACGAAGTCGTGTTCCTGGTCCACCCGGACCAGAGCGAGCAGGTGCCGGCCATGATCGAGCGCTACAAGGGCTTGATCGAAGGCGGCGAAGGCAAGATCCATCGCCTGGAAGACTGGGGCCGCCGCCAGCTGGCGTACCCGATCCAGAACCTGGTCAAGGCCCACTACGTGCTGCTCAACATCGAGTGCACCCAGTCCGTGCTCAACGAGCTGGTCGACGGGTTCCGTTTCAACGACGCGATCCTGCGCCACCTGGTCATGAAGCGCGACGATGCCGACACCGAACAGTCGCTGATCATGAAGTTCAAGGACGAGAAGGGCGACAAGCCCGAGCGTGGTGAGCGCGGTGAGCGCCGTCGCCGTGACGACGACAGCACCGACACCGACGGCGAAGGCGACAAGAGCGACGCCAAGTCCGACGACAAGTCCGACGACAACGCCGAAGCCGCCTGAGGATTACTGACATGTCCAAGTTCTTCCGCCGCCGCAAGTTCTGCAAGTTCACCGCCGAAGGCGTGACCGAGATCGACTACAAGGATCTCAACACCCTGCGCCAGTACCTCACCGAGACCGGCAAGATCGTGCCGAGCCGCGTGACCGGCACCAAGTCCAAGTACCAGCGCCAGCTGGCGACGGCCGTCAAGCGCGCCCGTTTCCTGGCCCTGATCCCGTACACGGACAACCACAACGTCTAAGCGGTCCGGCCGGGGCGGGCACCACGCCCGCCCTGCGCTGCACGTGCATTCGGACAGCGAACCCCGCTGCGGCGCTCCGCGTCGCTAACGAATCAAGCTCGACAAGAGCACTGGAGCACCACCATGCAACTGATCCTCCTGCAGAACGTCCTCAACCTCGGCAAGCTCGGCGACAAGGTCACCGTGAAGCCGGGTTACGGCCGCAACTTCCTGGTCCCGCACGGCAAGGCCGTCCCGGCGACCGAAGCGAACCTGGCCGAGTTCGAAGCCAAGCGCGCCGAGTACGAAGCCAAGGCCAAGGCCTCGCTGGATGACGCCGAAAGCCGCAAGGCCAAGCTCGAGGGCGCCGAGGTCACCATCCACGCCAATGCCGCCACCGAAGGCAAGCTGTACGGCTCGGTGACCAACCGCGACATCGCCGAGGCGCTGACCAAGGCCGGCTACGAGGTCGAGAAGTCCGAGGTCATCCTGGGCGAGGGCGCGTTCCGTCACACCGGCGAATACGAAGTGCTGCTGCACCTCCACGCCGACGTGGAAACCACCGTCAAGGTGATCGTGGCGCCGGAAGCGGCCTGATCCACCCCGCGCGCCCGGGCGATGCCCGGATGCGCATGCGGTACACGAACGGGCGCCTCGGCGCCCGTTTCGTTTTGCGCGGTGGCAGCGGCCGTAGTGACGTTGCATTGCCGTGATCTCGGTCGATGAGACCGATCCGCGTTAGAAATAGACGTTATCCACAGGTTGTTCCGTCGCGTGCCCACAGGCGGACTGCCTAGGATGCGTGTCCGACACTTGATCCAGGCCATGGACCCGGCCGCGCATGGGAACCGCGCACACGATGAATGCACGACCGGGACTTAGGGGCGAATACCGCGGCGACAAGCGCTTCGAAACCCGTGCCGAGCAGCGCGTCGACCAGCTGCGCGTGCCACCGCAATCGGTGGAGGCCGAGCAGGCCGTGCTGGGCGGGTTGATGCTGGCGCCCGACGCCTATGACCGCGTCGCCGACCAGCTCAACGACCAGGACTTCTACCGCCGCGACCACCAGCTGATCTTCCGCGCCATCCGCGAGCTGGCCGAGAAGGGCAAGCCCTTCGACGCGGTGACGCTGGGCGAGTGGTTCGAGTCGATGGGCCAGTCCGAACTGGTTGCCGGCGGCGCCTACCTGATCGAGCTGGCCAGTACCACGCCGTCGGCCGCCAACATCGTGGCCTATGCGGAGATCGTCCGTGACAAGGCGGTGCTGCGGCAGCTGATCGAAGTCGGCACGACCATCGTCAACGACGGCTTCCAGCCCGACGGCCGCGAGAGCGGCGAGATCCTGGCCAGCGCCGAGCAGCAGGTGTTCGCCATCGCCGAGGCCGGCGCCAAGGGCAAGACCGACTTCACCGCCATGAACAAGGCGCTGTCGGAGGCCTTCGACGTGCTGCAGACGCGCTACGCCGCGGGCGGCAGCGTGACCGGCCTGCCGACGGGATACACCGAGTTCGACGAGATGACCGCCGGCCTGCAGCCCACCGACCTGCTGATCCTGGCCGCGCGTCCGGCGATGGGCAAGACGACGTTCGCGCTCAACATCGCCGAGCACGCCGCGATCCGCACCAAGAAGGCGGTGGCGGTGTTCTCGATGGAAATGTCGGCCAGCCAGCTGGCGTTGCGCCTGATCTCTTCCAACGGCCGCGTCAACGCCCAGCGCCTGCGCAGCGGCCAGCTCGAGGACGAGGACTGGAGCCGCGTCACCAGCGCGATCCGGATGCTGAAGGAAGCCAAGATCTTCATCGACGACACCCCGGGCCTGTCGCCCGAGGCGCTGCGCGCCAAGGCCCGCCGCCTCAAGCGCGAGCACGACCTGGGCCTGGTGGTGATCGACTACCTGCAGCTGATGTCAGTGCCGGGCAACAACGAGAACCGCGCCACCGAGATCTCCGAGATCTCACGCGGCCTCAAGCACCTGGCCAAGGAACTCAACGTCCCGGTGATCGCGCTGTCGCAGCTAAACCGCTCGCTGGAAACGCGCGCCGACAAGCGCCCGGTGATGGCCGACCTGCGCGAGTCCGGCGCCATCGAGCAGGACGCCGACGTGATCGTCTTCATCTACCGCGACGACTACTACAACAAGGAAAATTCGCCGGACAAGGGGCTGGCCGAGATCATCATCGGCAAGCAGCGTAACGGCCCGACGGGTTCGGTGAAGCTGAAGTTCTTCGGCGAGTACACCCGCTTCGACAACCTGAGCCACGATGCGGTGGGCAGTTTCGAATAACCGGCTGGCCCTTAAGCTGTCCGACCGCCGCCCTTCCAACGTCCCCGATGGCCCGACCCACCTCCGCCACCATCCACACCGACGCGCTGCGCCACAACCTCGGCCAGCTGCGTGCCCGCGCGCCCGGCAGCCGGGTGATGGCGGTGGTCAAGGCCGACGGCTATGGCCATGGCCTGGAACGCGTCGCGCGGGCCCTGGGCGCGGCCGATGCCTTCGGCGTGGCGGCGCTGTCGGACGCCGAACGGCTGCGCGCCGCCGGCCTGTCGCAGCCCATCGTGCTGCTGTCGGGTATCAACGAACCCGACGACATCGCCCGCGTGCGCGAGCTCGGCGTGGAATCCGTCGTCCACCACCACAGCCAGCTGGAAATGCTCGAACAGGCACCGGCCGGCGCGCCGGTTCGATGCTGGTTGAAGGTCGACTCGGGCATGCACCGCCTGGGCTTCGCGCCCGATGCGGTGCGCGACGCGCATGCCCGTCTGGAGGCGGCGCCCGCCGTCGCCGGCGACATCGTGCTGATGAACCACTTCGCCAGTTCCGACGAGTTCGAGGGCGACAACGGGGCAGGGCGGCAGACCCGCGAGCAGCTGAGGGTGTTCGCCGAGGCCACCGCGGGATTGCCCGGCGCCCGCTCGCTGGCCAATTCCGCCGGCGTGCTGGGCTGGCCGCAGGCGCATGCCGACTGGATCCGCCCGGGCGGGGCGCTGTACGGGATGTCGGTGGTGGCCGGTACGACGGGCGCGGACTTCGGCCTGCGCCCGGCGATGACCCTGGCCACCCGGTTGATCGCGATCAACCCGGTGTGCCGGGGCGAGCACATCGGCTACTCGGCGACCTGGACGTGCCCCGAGGACATGCCGGTCGGCGTGGCCGCGATCGGCTATGGCGACGGCTATCCGCGGGCGGCGCCGGCGGGCACGCCCGTGCTGGTCAATGGCCAGCCGGCGCAGGTGATCGGCCGGGTGTCGATGGACCTGATGGCGGTCGACCTGCGCGGCGTGGATGCGCGCGTGGGCGACCCGGTCATCCTGTGGGGCCCGGAGCTGCCGGTCGAGCGCATTGCCGAAGGCGCCGGCACCATCGCCTACGAGCTGACCTGCTCGATCACGCGGCGGGTGCGCTTCGTCGAGCAGTAGCGAGCGACGCGAGCTCCGCGAAATGAACGGGGCCGTTGCAAAAAAAAGCGGCTGAATGCGGCCGGGCATCTCGCCCCATGCGACGCAAGGGTGTACAAATGTACACCTGATGACCGCATCCGACGTCCCCTCCGATTCCCTGTCGTCCCAGCGCGCCGCCGTGCTGGCCTTCCTGCGCCGGGAACTGGCGGCGGGGCGCGCGCCCAGCCTGGCGGAGGTCGCCGAGGCCTTTGGTTTTGCGTCCCGCAACGCCGCGCAGAAGCACGTGCAGGCGCTGGTGGGGCAGGGCCTGCTGGAGCAGGTGCCGGGCCGCAAGCGTGGCCTGCGCCTCCCCGAAGGCACGGCCGACCTGCTGCCGCTGCCCGTGCTGGGCCGGGTGGCGGCCGGCGTGCCGATCGGCGCCGACATCGGTCTGGACCAGCAGCTGTGGCTGGACCGCCGCCTGTTCTCGCCGGTGCCGGACTACCTGCTGAAGGTGCAGGGCGATTCGATGATCGACGACGGCATCCTCGACGGCGACCTGGTGGGCGTGCACCGCACGCCCGACGCGCGCGACGGCCAGACCGTGGTCGCGCGCATCGACGGCGAACTCACCATCAAGCGCCTGCGCCGCGAGCGCCGACGCCTGCGGCTGATGCCGCGCAACCCGGCGCACGCGCCCATCGAGGTGGAGCCCGGGCAGGACTTCGCCATCGAGGGCGTCTACTGCGGCCTGGTGCGGCGGGGCTGACATGGGCGCGGTGGTGGCCCTCGACAGCCTGCTGGCCAAGCGCACGCTCTGGCACGCCGGGCGCGGCACCGCCCCGGATGCGGCGGGCGAGCCGACCGGCCACGATGCGCTGGACGCGCTGTTGCCCCGGCAGGGGTGGCCACGCGGCGCGCTGACCGAACTGCTGTTGCCGGCGGACGGCGTGGGCGAGTTGGCATTGCTGGCGCCGACCCTGTCCCGGCTGACCCGCGCCGGGGGCACGGTGGCGGTGGTCGCGCCACCGTACGTGCCGTATGCACCGGCATGGCAGGCCGCCGGCATCGACCTGGGCCAGCTGGAGATCGTCGACGCCGCGCCGCGCGATGCGCTGTGGGCGTTCGAGCAATGCCTGCGCAGCGGCGCGTGTTCGGCAGTGCTGGGGTGGCCCGAGAAGGCCGATGGGCCGGCGCTGCGACGCCTGCAGGTGGCGGCCGACAGCGGCGACTGCCTGGGCTTTGCATTGCGCGACCGCCGGCACGCCGCCAACCCGTCGCCGGCCGCGCTGCGGCTGGAAGCGGTGCGCGACGACGCCGGCCAGGCGGCGTGGCGGGTGCTCAAGTGCCGCGGCGGTCCGGCACCGGCGCAGGCCTTCGTTCCCGAGTCGGAGGCCGCCGCAGGGCGGCCCATGGCCCGTTGAGGCGTACGCATGCTCTGGGCCTGTGTACTGCTGCCGCAGCTGGCGCTGGACGCCGTCCTCCGCCGCCTGCCTGATCCCGACGCGCCGCTGGCGCTGGTCGCCGGGCCCGCGCAGCTGCGCACGCTGCAGGCGGTCAACACCAGCGCAGCGGATGCCGGGTTACGGCCCGGGATGCGGCTGACCGCGGCGCATGCGCTGCTGCCGGAAGTTGCGCTGGTCGAGCACGACCCCGCTGCCGAAGCCCGCTGGCAGCGTTTCCTGGCCGCGTGGGCCTACCGCTACAGCTCACTGGTCAGCGTGCAGTGGACGGGATGCATCGTGCTGGAGGTACGCGCAAGTTTCCGCCTGCTGGGGCCATGGCCGCGGATCGAGGCGCGGCTGCGCGAGGACCTCGTCGCGCTCGGCTTTACCCACCGCATAGCATTGGCGCCCACGCCGCGCGCCGCACATGTGTTCGCCGGCCTGCGCGACCATCAGGCTGCCCAGCAGCATGGTCGCGATGATGGTGACCGCATAGGTTTCGAACAGGTCCGCCGCCATGCCGGCGCAGTCGCCGACGTTGTCGCCCACGTTGTCGGCGATCACCGCCGGGTTGCGCGGGTCGTCTTCGGGGATGCCCGCTTCCACCTTGCCCACC
>MIDV01000138.1:17721-19194 GCA_001830245.1 Lysobacterales bacterium RIFOXYA1_FULL_69_10
GCGCGCGAAGATCGAGATCAGCGAGGAGCCGAACGCCAGGCCGACCAGCGCATGCAGCGCCTCGGCGGTGCCGTAGCCCAGGTGCAGATGGAGGATGGCGTAATAGCCGGCCACGCCCAGCAGGCCCAGGCCGACCACCAGCATGCCGGTGATGGCGCCGCCCTTGAAGGCCACGTCCATCGCCGCGCTCATGCCCTTGCTGGCGGCTTCGGCCGTGCGCACGTTGGCGCGCACCGACACGTTCATGCCGATGTAACCGGCGGCGCCGGACAGCACCGCGCCGACCAGGAAGCCGATGGCGCTGGGCCACGAAAGGAAGAAGCCGATCAGTGCGAACAGCACGATGCCGGCGATGCCGATGGTGGTGTACTGGCGGTTGAGGTAGGCGCTGGCGCCTTCCTGCACGGCCGCCGCGATTTCCTGCATGCGGGCGTTGCCCGCCGGCTGTCTCAGGATCCAGCGCGCAGCCACCACGCCGTAGATGATCGCCACGCCGGCGCAGACCAGCGCCAGCGTCAAACCGTGTTGTTCCAGCATGACCCCTCCCAAGGTTGATGGATGTCGTCCAGCGAAACGCATGAACATGCAACCCAATCCCGGTGGAGCCTGTTGAACGATTGAGTGCCTTCGGCCGCCGCGATGACCTGCGGCGCGAAACCCGTGTTCATACGATTCCCTGGAGCTGGCCCGAGTATGACCGGATGGCGTGCGCGCCGCCATATGTGACGGGTGGATTCAGGCGGCCCGTGCCAGCCTTGCGGCCCAGGTACTGTTTCCGTATCCGTTTCAAGGAGTTGCCATGCGTCAGTCCGTCGCACTTCCGCTGCTTGCCGCAGGCCTGCTGATGGCGGCCGCGGTCCATGCCGCCGAGCCCGCGCCCGAGATCCAGCGGCCCGCCGCCGCGCCGCAGGCCGTGGGCGTGGTCCACAGCCTGCGCCAGATCCCGGAGGCCTGCGCACGCCTGGAAGGCGCCTTCACCGGCGACGCGGCGCAGCCTTACCGCTATGCCCCCGTGCGCACCAGCCCGCAATGCCAGCCACGGGCGCGCTTCATCGATTTCGACAAGGCGAAGCCGTCCGTTGCGACGGGCTGGAAGCTCAACGATGTGATCCGCGTGCCCAGCGCGGCCTGCCCGTCGCAGCAGGCCGTGGTCCGCGTGTGGCGCAAGCCCGGCAGCGCCATGCCGCCGCCCGCGGACGCCCAGGGCCGGACGCGCATCTACCTGCAGGACGCGAAGCAACAGGCAGCGACCGCGGCACAAGCGCCCTCGCTGGCCTTGTTCGCGGCGAAGCTCGGGATGGAAGGCGAGGCCTGCAAATGAATGCGGCGACGGTTTCGCGAGAAAAGCCGTCGCCGCCGGGAGATTCGTCCGGATTTACTTACTTCTTCGCCGGCTTGAGCTCTTTCGCCATGCCGTTGAAGGTCGCTTCGTCGGAGGGCGACAGGTTGGGGCGGCCAGCCAGGACGCCCATC
>MIDV01000139.1:0-611 GCA_001830245.1 Lysobacterales bacterium RIFOXYA1_FULL_69_10
CGAACGACTACTTCGTGGTGGCCGAGGAGCTGCTGCGGACGCGCGCGCTCTACAGCTGGGCGATGGGGCGGGCGGGCTGGGACGAGTTCGCGACGCGGATGAAGCTGCTGAACACCGAGAGTGAGCGCAGCTTCAACCTCGAGCGCGACCTGATCGCCTTCAACGGAATGCAGGCGGCCTGGAACCTCTGAGCCGTGGCGACCTTCCGGACCTTCATCCCCCTCACCGACTTCGTGCCCGACGAAGGGCGACTGCGGACGTCGAACCTGATCCAGCTCGAGGGATTCGTGCCTTATTCGCAGCACGACATTCTGCCGGCTCAGGGCTGGGTCAGCAAGAGCCTGACGTTCGCTGGCACCGTGTACGGAATGGGCTGCAACGCGCTCAACGGCCCGAACGGTTACTTGGTCTATGTTGGCTACGGCACGGACCTCGCTTCGATCGACACGACGACGCTCGCCGTCACCGTTCGCAGCGGCCCGTCGGCGCCCTACACCTTCGGCGCCGAAGGGGCGCAGTTCCTCGCCTTCGGAAAGCACGAGGTCTGCGCGCCTGGGCTCACGAGCCCCGTGCAGATTCGACTCGCCGACGCGGGCAACTTCCTCGACTGC
>MIDV01000139.1:650-792 GCA_001830245.1 Lysobacterales bacterium RIFOXYA1_FULL_69_10
GGCATCGGTGAGCGCGCCGTCTTTGCTTACATCGGCAACACCGGCACGGCGGGCGCGCCCGATCCGAATCCGGACCTCGTCTGGTGGACGAAGACAGGCGACCTTCAGACCATCGGGAACCCGGCCACTCTTCCTGCGGATC
>MIDV01000139.1:802-1609 GCA_001830245.1 Lysobacterales bacterium RIFOXYA1_FULL_69_10
CCAGGCGCTCTATGACGACTACGGCGGTATCACTGGCCTTTCGGGAAGCCGCGAGTACGCCCTAATTTTCAAGCAGGGCGTGATCTATCGGATGGACTTCGGGAGCCCGTTCGGTTTCGGCTTCTCGCCGATCCCGAACAGCTACGGCACGATCTACCCCAACTCGATCGTGCGCGCGGGAGAAGACGTCTTCTTCTGGGGGCCGAGCGGCCCGATGGTGTTTCGACAGGGTCAGGTGCTTCCGCTGGCGCTCGGCCGAGTCGGAAGAGCGCTCACCGATCGGACCTTCCTGGCTGAATCCACGACCCCGACCATCACGCCGTCTGCGGGCATTCGCTCTGTCGTGGGTGCCTTCTGTCCGGTGACCGGCGTCATCGCCTGGGGCTTTCCGAAGTGGCTCAGCGCGGCAACCGACATCGACACGATCCTGCTCTACAACGTCGCGTTCGACCGGTTCTCGATACTCGACGTAGGGGGGGCAGCAACTGCGGGCCTGGGCGTGACCTACGCGATGACCCAAGTCCCGCATGAGGCTCACGACTTCAGCGCGCTCCGGAGAATCCTGCGGGTTGTCCAACAGCCGGCCGGCGCGCTGAACAAGCTAGTGGCCTGGGAGCCGGGAGGCGCTTACGCGGATGCGAGAGGGTCGTTTCGCACAGGCTACTTCAATCTGCACGCATCGAAGCAGGTCATCGTCAAGCGCGCGCGGCTGGTGTACGCCAAGCAGGCCTTCGCCGCCACCGACCCGGTCTACACGATTTCCTGCTACACCAGGAACTTTGGGAACGATACCGACCTCACCGCGAC
>MIDV01000139.1:1618-3854 GCA_001830245.1 Lysobacterales bacterium RIFOXYA1_FULL_69_10
TGCGACCGACATGGACTCCTCGCTTCACTTCGTTTCGCTCAACACGCCGGCGGCGAACCGGAGAGCCGCCAACTTGCACGCCTTCGGGGTCGCGTTCGGGGGCGACTCGACTCAACATCCGGCGAAGACCACGGCGGAAATCGAGGGCCTCGAAATCGAAGGCGACTTCGCCGGGGAGCTGGTCTAGTGGGCGCGACCGTTCCGGCCGGCAACCGCTTCCCGATCACGAGCGCGTGGCTCAGCAACGCGGGGCGTCGGCGCATCAAGCCGCCGATGTTCCCGCTGCCAAAGGACGCGACGGTCGAGCAGGTGCGCGAGGCGCTGAATCAGCTCTCGGCGAGCCTCTACGACGACCCGAAGAACGAGGTGACGGACCACCTTCGAATGCTGACGGAGGGGGTCAATATCGCGGCGGCGGCGGCGCTGACGCCGGTGACAACGCAGACGGTTCTCGCCGCCGATGTCAACGTCGGAGCGACAACGGTCTGGGTGGCGCTCACGGCTCTCGCCCAGACGATCTACACCCCGATACCGGCGCGGCTTTACCTGAGCCTCGACGTGCAGGTCAACACGCCGGGTGCGGGGCTCGCGAATGCGGCGGATCTTTACCGCGTGCGCATTCTGGTGAACGGTGCCCAGGTCGCCCAGGGCGTGTGGGCGCCGGGCATCGTCGTTGCCGCGACGCTTCGCACCCACCTGGCGCTCATCGGACTGGTTGGCAGCGTCCTGCCGGAGGCGGCCTACGCGGTCACCGTCGAGCACGGAATGACCGGCGCCGGTGGAACGGTCTTTTCAACGCGCGCCACCGACACGAAGCTGTGTTGTCGCGTCGAAGCCCGGAGCCTCGCGTGAGCGAAGCGCTCGCGCGAGAGGCGACCGCGCTCGGCGCGACCCTGTCCGTCGTCGCGCAAGAGGATGTCCTCAATCACTGGCCCATGATCGAGCGCTGGGCTGAGAGCTATCGCGACACCCCTGATGCCGAGGCCGGAGGCAAGACCTTCGGCCCCGAGGCGATACTCGACCTGATCCGCGAAGGCGCTGCCGAACTCGTCGTTCTTTCCTTGGGCTCGAAGCCTGTTGGTTGCGCCGCGCACGTCCTCGCCGACGATTACTTGGAGGGCGTGATGTTGTGGATCGAAGCCAGCCACCGGCGGCGCGGTTTGCTGCGCGGGTTCTTCGGTCAGCTCATGCCGATCGTCCGGGAGCGCGGCTTGCGGGGCGTCCGTTTCAGCTCTAAGGGTTGGGATCACGACGGCCTGAAACAGCTCGGTTTTCGCTGCGTTCGCGAGTTTCAGGACGCGGGCGCGACCGTGCGCACCTGGGTGATGGAGGAATAGACCATGGCCTGGATCGCAGCAGTGGTTTCGGCTGTTGTGTCCTACAAGCAGGCAGAAGACCAGAAGAAGGCGGCGGAGAAGGCCAACAAGGCCAACGCCGCGCCGCGCAACGTCGACACCCACCGGTGGAGCGACACGGCTCCGTGGGAGCCGTCGCAGGACCACCGCTACGGCATCATGGGAGAGGCACAGAGGCTCTACGAGAACAGCAGGGCGAACCCACTTGGCGGTGGCGGCGGGGGCGGCGCCGCAACCAGCGCGCTGAGCGACCAGCAGAAAGCGAACCTCCGCAAGAAGGGCTACAGCGAGCAGCAGATTGCGAACGCGGGGAAGCGCGCGGCCGGCGGCGGGGGCGGTGGCAAGAACCGGCCCAGCACGCCGCAAGGGCCAAGCCAGCCGACGTACAAGCCCACCGACCTCGCGCAGGAAGCTGCGCGGCGGGCGATGGGGACGTCCCCCCTCATGCAGACGGGGCAGGACTACCTCTCTGGCGTGCTGCAGGATCGCTACGGCGGCAACGAGCTGCTCGGCGAGACGTACGACCGCGCTTCGGACTACAACAACGAAAACCTCGATGCGGTGGTCCGCTCGCTCATGGGCGAGACCGGGCTCGGCGGCGAGGCCGGCGCGAGCGCCGGGGAGAAGGGCCAGAAGATCCACTACGGCACCGTTGCTTCGGCCTACGGCGGCGGTGGGGGCGCCGGCGTCGGTCCGGGTACTGGCGCCGTGGGTGCGTCGGGCTACATCAAAGACATTCTCGACGGCAAGTACCTCACCGAGAACCCGCAGCTACAGGCCGTGCTCGACGCCGCAAACCGGCGGACGACCGAGCAGTACCAGCAGGGCCTCGCTGGGTTGTCCGCTGCGGCCGAGGGCGCCGGTCGGCTCGGTGGCGGCTC
>MIDV01000139.1:3936-4853 GCA_001830245.1 Lysobacterales bacterium RIFOXYA1_FULL_69_10
ACGCCCGCATGGCCGACATCATGCAGGCGCTCGGCTACGGCACTGGCTACGACGAAGCGCTGATGGCGAACGAGACCCAGCGCCAGGGGATCTCGGCGAGCGCCGGCGCTTCCTCTGCGGCCACCGCGGCGGCGGCGAAAAACGCGCAGGTGGGTCAGCTCCTCGACGCGCTGCAGATGCAGAACCAGGTCGGGCAGTTCGGCATCCAGGGCATGGGCGGCATGGCCGAACTGCTGCAGGGCGCGCGCGGCGACGCCGCCAGCATGATTCCCGGCTACGAGCAGCAGGGCATGTCGAACCTGGCCACCGCCTTCGGCATGGGAACCGAGCTCGACCGACAGCGAGCCGCGGCGAACGCGCAGAACTTCAACCGGAAGCTGCAGCTCTCGCGTCTGCCGTGGGAAAACCTGTCCAACTACTCCGACCTCGTCAACGCGATGAGCTCCGGCTACGGCCAGCAGCACAGCTGGGAGCAAGGGCAGGTGCCGGGCGGGTACTCGTCACCCTACATGGGGCCGAGCCCCGTCGCCGCGGGCATTTCCGGCGGCCTCTCGGGCTATCAGCTCGGGGCGTCCTTCCGGCAGAACCAGGGCGCCAGCCAGCAGGCCAACGGCACTCAGCAGAACCCCTACCTTTACGGGTGAGGCATGGACTCCTACGGCGGCTACCAGTTTCCGCGCGACACCTGGCGCCAGTCGATCCTCCAGGGTCTGCCGTTTCTGGCGGCAGCGCTCGCACGCGGCGGCAACTTCGCCGAGAACCTCGCGATCGGCGTGGGCGGCTATCAGCAGGCGCGGCAGGGATACCTCTCCGACTACATGCAGGAGCAGCGCCGGCAGGCCGACCAGGAGATGCAGCAGCGGCAGTTCGACCTCGCCCAACAGCGCCAGCAGGAAGCGCTCGCCGACGAGCGGACG
>MIDV01000139.1:4927-14364 GCA_001830245.1 Lysobacterales bacterium RIFOXYA1_FULL_69_10
CGATGACCGAGAGCAGCGCCAGCTGCACGAACGAGCCCGTCAGCGCCAGCAAGACCGCCAGCGCCGCCTGCAGGACGATCGCCACCACCGGCGTGCGCCAGCGTGGATGCAAACGCGCAAGACCACGGGGCAGGTAGCCGTCCATCGCCAGTGCGTACATGTAGCGCGGCCCGAACAGCATGGTGTTGAAGTTGGTCCCGAGGATCGAGATGGCCGCTCCGACGGTCAGCAGCAGCGCGGCCCCGTTGCCGGCGAACCCGGCGGCGGCCTCGGCCAGCGGCGTCTCCGACTGCGCCAGCGTCGGCAGCGTGCCCTGCGCCACCAGCTGCACCAGCACGTACAGCGCGGTGACCAGCGCGATCATCGCGACGAGGGCGAACGGCACGTCACGGCGCGGGTCGCGGTACTCGCCGGCCGCGGCCGGGGTGTTCTCGAACCCGGCGTAGGCGAACAGCAGCAGCAATGCGGCCTCGCCCAGGCGCGCCGGCTCGTCCAGGGGCAGGCCTTCCAGCCGCACGGCGGACCAGTCCATGTACGCCAGGCCGACGACCACGAAGAACAGCAGCGGCAGCAGTTTGGCAATGGTCAGGGCGACACCCGCGCGCGCGGCGGTGCGCACGCCCACCAGGTTGATCCACGTCAGCAGGCCTAGCGAGCCGATGACGATGGCCGCGTGGCCGAACCCGCTGGCCGCCCATGGCCAGAACAGCGACACCGCCAACGCCAACCCATTGCTGAGCGCCGCAGCCACGGTGACGCGCGTGATCAACGTCATCCAGCCGGTAAGGAATCCGGCGAACGGACCGAACGCCTCGCGTGCGTACAGGTAGGCACCGCCCGGCTGGTCGAAATGGCTGGACGCCTGCGCGTAGCACAGCACCAGCATCGTTACGGCCAGGCCGGCGGCAAGGATCGCCCATAGGCTGGCCCCGCCCAGCAGCAGTGCGGCCGCGGCCGGCAGCAGGTAGATGCCGCTGCCGACGACGTCGTTGATCGACAGGCCGACGATCTGCCAGCGGCCGACGGCGCGTACCAGTCCGGTGGACGGGTCGATGCCGGGGGGGGCGCGGTGCGAGGGCGACGCGGACGGCTGGGACATGCGGTTTCCTGGCGTTGGCGGGGTGGGTGCGGTCAGTTGACGGGGGCGGGCAGGTTCCACGCGGCGTGCAGGCGCGCGTGCTCGGCCTCGGGCAGCAACACGAACAGCGGCCGCGCGGCCGGGTCGAGCCAGGCCAGCAACGCCTGCATGTGCGCGGCGTCCATCGCGGTGCAGCCGGCGGTCGGGGTTTCGGGCGACTTCCAGACGTGGGCGAAGATGCAGCTGCCGGCCTGCGGCACGGCGGCGGTGTTGTGCTCGATCACGAAGCCCTGCACGTAGCGCACGTCGCCGTCCTTGTGCAGGTCGCGGCGCATCGGCTCGGTCGAGCCCTCGATCCCGGCTTTGCCCACGTCATCGACATGCACGATGCGGTTGTAGAGCGTCGAACCCGGTACGTCGATGCACCAGTCGCCGGCGGTCATCGCCCGGTAGGGCAGCGCGGTGTCGGCGGAGGCGCCATAGCCGAAGGCCTCGCCGATCGCGAACACGCCGGCGGGCGCGCGGCCGTCGCCCTCGCGCTTGACCGGCGCGCCCGGCACTTCGGGATGCAGCCCCATGCCCCAGGCGCTGCCTGCGCGGCCGATGATGGCGGGCCATGGTTCGCCGACCGGCTGCCAGCGATCGCCCATGCGCTCGTAACGCCGCAGCGTGGCGCCGGGGGCATCCCAGTCGGCGGTGGTCACCAGCACCAGCTGGTTCGACCCGGCCGTTGGAGGCGGCGACGCGGGCCGACTTGCGCATGCGGCCAGCGCGAGCGCCGACGTGGCGATGAGCAATTGAAGGAGACAGCGGGCTCTGGGGCGAAGTCGTGGCACGGAATGGACCCGGGGGCAGTGGCTGGTCAGGACGTCGGGGCGGGGCGGACCACGGCGGTCGCGCGCTCGACGTACGGCGTGCCGTCATCGAACACCAGTCCGCGCAGGGTTGTCACCACCACGCCATTGAGGCCGAGGCGAACGACTTCGCCATCGGCACCGCGCTGGCCGCCACCGTGGATGTCGTGGATCACGAAAGGCTCGCCGTCGGCATGGCCGATGACCATCATGACGTGGCCGGGGACGTAGACGAGGTCGCCGACCTGCAGCGCGTCCAGTGCCGCTTCGCGGCTGGCCGCGTCGTCAAGCCGGTTGACCGGGAGCACCGGGCTGCCGGCCTGGTCGCCGGTGTTGCGCGGCAGCACCAGCCCCATGCTGGCGTACACCTCGGACACGAGCCCGCTGCAGTCGCGCGCGTTGTAGTCGTGGCCCCAGCCGTAGCGCTCACCGAGGAACCTGAAGGCCTGGCCGATAATGTGCCGACGCGTAAGCGGCAATGGCGCATCGGCCGTGTCGGCACTGCGTGGCAGCAGTGCGGAATGCAGCGCCAGCCGGCCGGCGTCGTCGCGCACCGGAAGTTCCACGACGTGGCCGCTGGCCGGGTGCTGTCCGTTGACGCGACCTGTCGAAGACGCCAATGGCAGGCGGGTGCCCATGTCCAGCTGTACGCGGGATACTGCCGGCACCTCGGGCGTGTGCACCGTGTGCGCGGTGGCTCCCGTCACCAGCCGGTAGGGTGTGCGCTGTGCATAGCCCAGCACCGTTGCCGCGTCGCCCTCGGCCACGTGGCGGGCTTCGAACCATGCGGCGTAGCGCTCGCTGACGACAAATAACCACTCGTCGTCGCGGCTCCCGTGCGCGATCACCACGGGGGTGCCCGGGAACAACGCGCTTTCCTGGAAGCGGTCGATGTCTGTGTCGCCCGGCGTACTGAAGGCGCGCCGGTCGGTTGGGAACGTGCGCAACGCGGCGCGGCGCACGACCAGTCCATATCGCGTCGGTTGGCTTGCGGGGATGGCGTCCAACGCCAGGGCATCGACCAGGTCTTCCAATGCCGTCGCGGTCAGCTGCGTTCCCGTTGCGTCATAGCGCGGGGCGGTCGGGCGGCGCGAGAGCGATTCGATCCAGCCCCGCACCCGCTCGCGCTCCAACACTGGCGTCAGAGCGGCGAGGTCGTGCATGGACGGGTCGTCGCGCAGAAGCCGGGCGTTCTGGTCCTCGATCGCGCTGGCGGGGGCGAGCGGTCGGTCCGGGTCTTCCGCGCGTTCGATCCAGAAGCCCGGCGTCCACCGCGCCGGGTCGTCCATGCCGACGATCGCAGGTGCCGGGTCGGGCGTCCGTGCGACCGCAACCAGGGTGGCCAACAGGCCGAGGGCGAGAAAGGCGGATGCGCGGCCGGCAATACGGCGCGCGCGAAGGTGGGCTGTCACGGCATCAGGCATGCGGACGAGCATAGCGCGCATGCGAAAAGCCCCGGCGTCTGCGCGACGCCGGGGCCTCCGGTATTCGATTGGTGGAGCGGAGGAGGATCGAACTCCCGACCTTCGCATTGCGAACGCGACGCTCTCCCAGCTGAGCTACCGCCCCACGTGGGCTGGATTCTAGCGGCCCGTCCGCAACGATGCCAACCCGTCGGCGGACCCTTGTAGGAGCGGCTTCAGCCGCGATCGGACAATGCGTGCCTGGACCGGAACGCCGATCGCGGCTGAAGCCGCTCCTACAGGGTCGTGGTGCGTCTAGCGCTCCAGCAGCGGGCGCAACTGGGGCTCCAGCGTTTCCCGCCGCCAACCGGCCAGCGCGTCGGGCCACTCGCCGTGGTCCAGCAGCGACTCGAGCCAACGGCGCGAGGCGAGCACCCCGTCCGGCAAGCCCAGTTCGGCGCTGCGGGCCGCAACGGCGTCCTGCAGTTGCCGCAGTGCCTGCTTGTCGCGGCGTTCCGACACGCTGGCATCCGGCGCGTCGACTTCGTCGGGCAGCGGCGTCTGCAATGCCGTCCAGATCGCGTCGGCCAGCTTGCGCGGCGCCTTGGGGTGCGCGTCTAGCTGCGCCTGCAGCGCTTCGATATCGGCGGGAGGGACGCGGGCGATCGCGGTCGCCAGCTCGTTGTCGAGGATCCACGTGCGCGGGCGGTCGTTGTCGCGCGCGTAGCGGTCGCGCCAGCGCAGCAGGCGGACCAGCCGGCGCTGCGCGCCGAGGTCGAGGAACTGCGCGCTGCGCAGCGACAGGTGCGGCCAGCGCTCGACATCGTCACTGTCGGCATTGGCCAGGGTGCGCTCGGCATCCTCGGCCAGCCAGGCACGGCGGCCTAGGCGGTTCAGGTCGGCGTCCAATGCGTCATGCAGCTCGAACAGGTGGCGCACGTCGTCGGCGGCGTACTCCAGCTGGGACGGCGACAGCGGCCGGCGCATCCAGTCCGAGCGCGTTTCGCCCTTCGCCAGCGCGACGCCGGTCATGCTTTCGACCAGCCGCTGGTAGCCCATGCCGCCGGCAATGCCGGCCAGCGCGGCTGCCAGCTGGGTGTCGAACAGGGGCCGCGGCACCGTATTGCAGGCATGCTTGAAGGCGACCAGGTCCTCGCTGGGGCTGTGCATCACCTTGAGGATGCGGGTGTCGGCCAGCAGCGTGGCGAGGGCCTCGGTCATGCCCGGTACAAGCGGGTCGACCAGCAGGATGTCGAGGCCGTCGCCGGTTTCGATCGCGATCTGCACCAACGCCAGTTGCGGCCAGTACGTGCGTTCGCGGATGAACTCGGTGTCCAGTCCGATGCGGGCGGGCGGCGTGTCGAAACGCGCGAGGAGTTCGGTGGGGTCTTGGATCCAACGTGGCACGGGGCGGGACACCAGGGTTCACGGGCAGGTTGCCGGGGCGGGCGACAATAGCCTACTTTCGCCGGGCCGGCCGTCCGGCGCCGCCGGTTACGGAACGGTCCACCCGGCCCGGGTCCGGCACGCCGCGCGACGCATCGGGCCGAGCCTTCTGGAGGACGTTTGCGCCCACCCCTGACCGCCATTGTCTGGACGAGCCTGGCGCTGGCCGTGCTGCTGCCCGGCTGCGGGCGCGACGACGCGGGCGAAGGCGATACCGCGCAGGCGCCGGAGGCCGCGCGATCGCAGGTTCGCGCGCCGATCGTCACCGTCAGCGCCGACCAGGCCGTATCGCCCGTGGCGCCCTGGCAGCTGCCGGCGGTGCCGGTGGAAGACGAGGGTGTCGATGCGCTCCAGGCGCAGGCCGACGAGGCGCTGGAGGCCGGGCGGCTGTTCGACGACGCGCAATCAGCACTCCCGTTGTATGTCGCACTCGCGCGCCACGCACCCGAAGACCCGGATATCCAGGCCGGCCTCGACCGCGCCGTGGGCGCACTGCTGGCACGCGGTGATGCGGCGCTGGCCGCGATCGACCGCACCCCGGCCGCGCTACGCACCGCGCACGAGATCGGCGCGGTCGCGCGGACCGTCGCGCCGGAGCGCGAGCCCGTCGTCCGCTTCCTGTCCCGGCTGGACACCGTCGACCAGGCGCAGCGCGCCAACCGCCTGGGCGAGGAAGCCCTCAACGCCGGGCGGGTTGGTGAGAACGGGCAGGGCGGGGCGCTGGCCCGGTTCAGGGAGGCGTTGGAGCTTCGTCCGGGGGACGTGCGTGCGATGCAGGGCATCGCCGCGTCGGAAAGCGCGCTGATCCGCCGCGCGGAAGTCGCCGCCGAGGACGACGATTTCGCCAGCGCCGAGCGCTGGCTGCAGGCGGCAGCCAAGGTGCGGCCCGAGTTCGAGACGGTCCCACATGCGCGGGACCGCATCGAGCGCTTGCGCGCCACCCGCATCGGCGACCTCCGCGACCGGGGACTGGAGGCGCTGGGGCGGGAGGATGGACTGGGCGATGCACGCGCGGTCCTGGCCGAACTCCTGCGCATCGCGCCGCCCGGCGATCCGGCCGCGGTCCTGTTGCGCACCCGCATCGACCTTGCGACCCATTACGGCCTGTTCCGTCCCGGGCAGACCTTTACCGATGCGTTGCGCAACGGCGGCCGCGGGCCGGAGCTGGTCGTGATCCCGCATGGCGCCTTCAGGATGGGCGCGGGCGATACGGAAGCAGATGCGACGGATGCCGAGCGGCCTGCGCGCAATATCCGCTTCCCGCGTGGTCTCGCCGTGGCCCGGCATGAAGTCACGGTGGGCGAGTTCGGCCGGTTCGTGGCCGCCAGCGGTTACGAACCGCGCGCCACGCGACGCGGCTACTCCATCGCCTACGACGAACGCAGTGGCAACCTCGTCCGGCGCAGCAACGTGGATTGGCGCAGCGACTACGCGGGCAACCGCGCCGACCCCGCCATGCCCGTGGTCCACGTCAGCGCGCAGGACGCCATGGCATATGCCGACTGGCTCTCCGAACAGACCGGTGAGCGTTACCGGCTGCCCAGCGAAGCCGAGTTCGAATATGCGCTGCGCGCCGGCAGCACATCGCGCTTCCCGTGGGGCGAGGGCGCGCCCCCCGAGCGCACCGGCAATTTCACCGGCGCGCTCGACCGCTCGCCCAGCGGACGGCAATGGCGCAACGCGTTCGATGGTTACGGCGACGGTGCGTGGGGGCCGGCCAAGGTGGAGGCCTACCGCCCGGGTGCATTCGGCCTTCACGACATGGCGGGCAATGTCAGCGAGTGGGTCGCGGACTGCTGGCACGACTCCTATCGCCGGGCGCCGGATGACGGCCAGGCGTGGGTCAATCCGGGCTGTCGCACCCGCGTGGTACGCGGCGGGTCCTGGGCGAGTTCGCCGGCGCAGACGCGTTCGGCGTGGCGCGTCGCCAGCACTTCCGATACCACCAATGCCCGCATCGGATTCCGGGTCGTGCGCGATATCTGATCGCGTCGACGCCCGGCCCGCGTGAGGGTCGGCATACGGTTATCAATACGACGAGGGCGGTGCGATGAGGATCGGATCGGTGGGGAGGCAGGCGCCTGACGGTGGGCGCCGCCGGGGTTTCGGTGGCATGCGCTGGTGGATCCTCATCCTGTTCGCGGGTTACGCGGCGTGGTCGTGGTTCGGCAATGCCAAGGTCGACCCCTACACCGGCGAAAAGGCGCGCTACGGCGCCACCGCTGAAGAGGAAGTGCAGCTGGGCGCTCAGGCCTTCAACCAGGTGCTGGGCGACGCGCAGTCGCAGGGCGCGCTGATGCCCGCCGACGCACAGGTCAGCCAGCAGGTTCGCGAAATCGCGCAGCGGCTGGTGGCGCGCGTCCCCGAAGTCACGGCGGAACTGGCCGCGCTCAACCAGCAGCCGGCGCCGACCGACTACCAATCGTTCCAGTGGGACGTGGCGGTCATCCAGTCCGACCAGGCCAATGCCTTCTGCCTGCCGGGCGGAAAGATGGCGGTCTATACCGGCCTGCTGCCAGTCGTGGAGAACGAGAACGGCATGGCGGTGGTCATGGGCCACGAGATCGCCCATGCACTGCTGCGCCATGGCAGCCAGCGCATGGCGCAACAGAAGCTGGTGCAGATGGGCCAGGTCGCGGCCGGCATGGCGGTGGGTGGGATGGATCCGCAACAGCAGCAGGCGGTGATGGCGGCGCTGGGCGCGGGCGCGCAGTACGGCTTCGTGCTGCCCTACGGCCGCAGCCATGAGACGCAGGCGGACGAAGTCGGGCTGATGCTGGCCGCTGCGGCGTGCTATGACCCGAACGAGGCCGTGCCGCTGTGGGAGCGCATGTCGCAGATCGGCGGTGGCGAGCGGCCGCCGGAGTTCGCATCCACGCACCCCGACCCGGCCAATCGCATGCAGACGCTGCAGTCGCTGATGCCGCAGGCGGAGCAGTTCCGGGAGAAGTACTGCCGGTGAGGGGCTGGAGGCTAGAGGCTAGAGGCGACTGGGGTTCGCTCCCTGTCTCCGTCCCGGCCGCTCAGAAGCTCATGAACAAGCCGCCGTTGACGGGCAGGTTGGCGCCGGTGATGAAGCCGGCGTCGTCGGCGGTCAGGAACGTCACCGCACGCGCGATTTCGTGTGGCCGGCCCAGCCGGCCCACGGGTACGGATTCGACAATGCGCTCGCGCACCGCTTCAGGCACGGCCATCACCATGGCGGTTTCGCAGTAGCCGGGGGACACGGAGTTCACCGTCACGCCCTTTCGGGCGACCTCGCGTGCCAATGCCATGGTGAAACCATGCATGCCGGCCTTGGCGGCGGCGTAATTGGTCTGGCCGAACTGCCCGGTCTGTCCATTGACCGAGCTGATGTTGACGATGCGCCCGAAGCCGCGAGCGACCATGCCGGTCACCGCGTGCCGGCAGAGGTTGAACACGCCGTCCAGGTTGACCCGGAGTACGTCGTCCCACTGCGCGGGGTCCATGTTCGCCAGCCGGGTATCGCGCGTGATCCCCGCTGCGTTGACAAGGATATCCACCGAGCCGCACTCGCCTTCGATGCGCTGGACGAGCGAGCCGCACGCGGCGAAGTCTCCGACGTCGACCGACTCCAGCTGTACGTCCAGCCCGGCGATCTGGTGCTGGAAGCGCGCAAGGCGCTCGCCTTCGACGGGCAGGTCCACGGCCACGACGCGATGGCCCTGGCGTGCGAGTGCCGCGCAGATTTCGCTGCCCAGCCCACCGACGCCGCCGCTGACCACCGCGACGCGTTGCGCATGCCGCGGCGCGCTGTCCGCGGCCACATCAACCGCCGCCATCAGCGCTCGCGCTTGTCGGTCTTGGGTTTGGTGGAGTTCGGGCTCTGCCCGACGCTGCCCGACAGGTTCTGCTGGAATTCCTTCCACATCGCCATGTTGCGCTCGGTCAGCTGGTTCATCATCGCCCACGGCGTCTGCCCGAGCATGCCGCCGACCTGCTTGCGGAACTGCTGCTGCTGGTCGAGGAATGCCTGCATCGAACGCTCCAGGTAGCTGCCCATGAAGCCCTGCAGCGAATCGCCGTAGAAGCGGATGATCTGGCTGAGCAGTTGCGTGGACAGCATCGGCTCGCCGTCCTGCTCGTGCTCGGCGATGATCTGCAGCAGCACCTGTCGGGTCAGGTCTTCGCCGGACCGCGCGTCGCGCACCTCGAAGTCCTCGCCGTCGACGATGAGCTGTCGCACGTCCTCGATCGTGATGTAGCTGGAAATCTCCGTGTCGTAGAGACGCCGGTTGGGGTACTTCTTGATGACGCGCATCGAGGGCATGGAGCCAAGGCTCTAAATCGTGATGCTCCGCAGCATGGCGCAGGGGGGCGGACCTTGCAACTTCTGGCGGAATCACGCTCGAAGGGCGCAGACGTGGTGCAGCCAGGGCGGTCCGCCGCGCGAACCGCTTGAGGTTCGACGCGGCTGCAGCCGCTCCCGCAGGCGTGGTGCCTACCAGCCCATGTACTGGCCACCGTTGGCCGACAGGTTGGCGCCGGTAATCCAGCCGGCCTCGTCGGGAATGAAGAAGCCCACCGCGTAGGCGATCTCATCGGGCGTGCCGAGCCGGCCGGTGGGGATCTGCGCCACGATCTTCTCGCGGATTTCCTCCGGTACCGCCATCACCATGTCGGTCCCGATGTAGC
>MIDV01000139.1:14380-23318 GCA_001830245.1 Lysobacterales bacterium RIFOXYA1_FULL_69_10
GACGGTGATGCCGAACTTCGCGTTTTCCTGGGCCAGGGAGATGGTGAAGCCGTGCATGCCGGCTTTGGCCGCGGCGTAATTGGCTTGGCCGTACTGGCCCTTCTGGCCGTTGATCGAGCTGATCTGGATGATCCGGCCCCACTTGCGCGCGCGCATGCCCTCGATCACCGGGCGGGTGACGTTGAAGCAGGAGTTGAGGTTGGTGCAGATCACCTCGTTCCACTGCTCGGCCGACATCTTGTGGAAGGTGGTGTCACGCGTGATGCCGGCATTGTTGACCAGGATCTCGACGGGGCCGATCTGGCGCTCGACCTCCTCGACCAGGGCCCGAGCGCCTTCCGGGGAGGCGACATCGCCGTGGGCGATCGTGACATCGATGCCCTCGGCCTTCATTTTTTCCTGCCAGGCACGGCCGCGCGCCTCGTCGCGGTAGTTGGTCGCCACCTTGTGCCCGGACTGCGCCAGGCGACGGATGATCGACGTGCCGATGCCACCGGTGCCGCCGGTGACCAGTGCAACTCGTGACTGCATGCGTGCTCTCCCTGGCCGCCCGGTGCGGCCTGCCGCGCCTACTCTAGTGTGCCGTCGTGAAATGACTGTTGTGCATCGCGGCGGAGCGTCGGCGCAGTGTTCGGGATGCGGGCGGCGTCGAAGTGCTGCCGCGCGGCCTGCAGCAGGTCGTCTGCGGTGGTGCAATTGGCGACCGGCCCGGGCGGCTGCCCCAACAGGCCCCACGCCGCACGCAGCGCAGGCACCGGGGAGGCAGGGTCGACCGGCACCGCGGCCAGCGACTTGGAAAGCTTGCGGCCATCGGGGCCTACCACCAGCGGCAGGTGGGCATGGCGCGGCGTGGGCAGTCCCAGGGCCCGCTGCAGCAGGATCTGGCGCGGGGTCGAGTCGAGCAGGTCGGCGCCGCGCACGACATCGGTGACGCCCTGGTCGGCGTCGTCGACGACGACAGCCAGCTGGTACGCCCACGGTCCGTCGGCCCGGCGCAGGACGAAGTCGCCTACCTCGCGGCCGACGTCCTGGTGCTGCTGTCCGAGAAGCAGGTCGTGGAAGGTGACGGAGGTGCCGTCCGGAACCCGCAAGCGCACTGCCGGGTGGTCGCGCCGCCTGTCGGTGACGCAGGTGCGATGGACGCCGCCGGTGGCGGCCAGGTCGGTGCGGCTGCAGTGGCATTCGAATGCGTGCCCCGAGGCCAGCAACCGATCGAGGGCGGCCTGGTACAGCGCATTGCGGTCGCTCTGCCGCACGACGGGGCCATCCGATGTCAGGCCCAGGGCGGCCAGCGTCGCCAGTTGCCGTTCGCTGGCGCCGGCCACCTCGCGCGGGGGGTCGAGGTCCTCGATGCGCACCCACCATTCGCCGCCCGCGGCGCGGGCCATCAGCCAGCTGCCGAGCGCGGCGACCAGGGAACCCAGGTGCAGGTCACCGGTGGGCGAGGGTGCGAAGCGGCCGCGGTAGGGTGGGGAAGGTTCGGAGCGTGTCACGCGCAGGCGTCATCGGGAGGCGGGCCGGATAAGGCGGCGGCCGGCCAGTTCACTTGAAATTCCATCGAGGCTGCCACATTTTTCCCTTCAACCGCGCATGGTGCGCGCAGGATGGTCCCCGATGTTCAAGCGTATTGCCCTGTTCCTGGCCACCAACCTGGCCGTGCTGGCCCTGGTCAGCATCGTCATGTCGGTATTCGGGTTGAATCCCGCCACCAACGCCGGCCTGCTGGTCATGGCTGCCCTGTTCGGCTTCGGCGGTTCGTTCCTGTCGCTGGCGATTTCCAAATGGATGGCCAAGCGCACGACTGGCGCCCACGTCATCGAGCAGCCGCGCAGCGAGTCCGAGCAGTGGCTGGTCTCGACGGTCCGCCGCCAGGCCGAGGCCGCCGGCATCAAGATGCCGGAAGTGGCCGTCTACGACGCGCCCGAGATCAACGCCTTCGCCACCGGCCCGAGCCGGAACAATTCGCTTGTGGCCGTGTCCACCGGCCTGCTGCGGGCGATGAACCGCGACGAGGCCGAGGCCGTACTGGCGCATGAGGTGAGCCACGTCGCCAATGGCGACATGGTCACCATGGCGCTGATCCAGGGCGTGCTCAACACGTTCGTGATCGTGCTGGCGCGCGTGGTTGGCCGCGTGATCGACGGCTACATCAGCGGCGGCCGCGACGGCGCGCCGGGGCTGGGCTACTACGCGATCGTGTTCGTGCTGGACATGATCTTCGGCCTGTTCGCCAGCATGATCGCGATGTGGTTCTCGCGGTACCGCGAGTTCCGCGCCGATGCCGGCGGCGCCAGCCTGGCGGGCCGCGACAAGATGATCGCCGCGCTCGAGCGCCTGTCGCAGACTTACGGCGAGAGCACCTTGCCCAAGCAGGTGGCCGCGTTCGGCATCAGCGGCGGCGTCGGCCACGGCCTCAAGAAGCTGCTGATGAGCCACCCGCCGCTGGCCGAGCGCATCCAGGCGCTGCGCGATGCGCCCGTCGAGGCGGTGCGTGGTCGAGTGGTGACCTGATCGCCGGATGCTTGGAATGCAGAAAGGCCCGCCATCGGCGGGCCTTTCTTATCAGGGGGTACCCACGTCAGTGGGAGAGAGGCGTCAATACAACTCGCGCGACAACACCCCCTAGCCCCTAGCCCCTAATCCCCAGCCCCTCACAACTCACTGGAAGTCGTAATCCATTTCGGGCCCGGCGGCAGCCAGGAAGTGCCCCTGCGCGTAGTCGATGCCGGCACCGAACAGCACCGTCATGCTGCCCGCGTCCTGCACATACTCGGCGATGGTCTGCTTGCCCGCCTCGTGGGCCTTGCCCGCGATTTCCCGGATACGCGCCTGGTGCTCGGCGTTGCCGGCCAGGTCGTCCATGAACGACCGGTCCAGCTTCAGGAAGGCCGCGTCGAAGTGGCTCAGCAACTGGAACGAGTTCAGGCCGCTGCCGAACTGCTCCAGCCCGACGCGCACGCCCATCTTCGCCACCGCCTGCTGGAAGGTCTGCGCGGCCTTGAGGTGGGTGAAGACCTTGGACTCGGGCACCTGCAACACCAGCAGGCTGCCCTCGGCGCCGTGCTGGGCCAGTTGCTCGATGATGTGGTGGACCAGGCTGTCGTCCTGCAGCGAGACCTCGGAGATTTTCACCATCAGCGTGGTGCGCTTGCCGGCGCGCAGGCGCTCGCCAATGACGGCGATGGCGCGGCCCACCACCCAGCGGTCGATCTCCCACAGCAGGCCGTGCTCCTCGGCGATCTGCAGGAACGTCAGCGGCTGCACCAGCTCGCCCGGTTCGCCCTGCATGCGCAGGTAGCCGTCGTACATCTCGTTGGCGTCGCCGTGCAGGCTGATCAACGGCTGGTAGTGCAGCACGAAGCGGTCACTGTCCAGCGCCTGGCGGATGCGCGTGACCCACGCCTGCACGCGCTCTTCCTCGGCGCGGTCGACGGCGCCCGGGTCGAAGATGTCGGCGCGGTTGCCACCCACGCCGATGGTCGACTGCAGGCCCTGGCTGGCCTTGCCGAGCACCGAGGAGACGCTGGCGATTTTCTGTCCGATCTGGACGCCGCCGATGCTGACGGTGGCGTTGAGCGAGCGGTTGCCGGCTTCCAGCACGCTGTCGGCGAACGCCTTGCGCACCGCTTCGGCCAGCTCCAGGGTGCCGCGGTGGTCGCTGCCACGGCGCAGCACGGCGAACTGGTGCTCGGCAAAGCGCGCGACGGTATCGTCCTCGCGCAGCGCGGTGCGCAGGCGCCCGGCGAACGCGGCGACCAGTTCGTCCGCGGCATCCAGCCCGATGTCCTGCAGCAGGCGCGCGTAGTGGTCGGGCTCCACCAGCAGGAAGGCGTGGTGCGTCGCGTTCTGCGCCGCATCGGCGACCGCGTCTTCAAGCGTGCGCAGGAAGGTCGCGCGGTTGAACAGGCCGGTGGCCTGGTCGCGCTGGCGCAGCTCCTCGACCTCGCGCGCCAGCTCCGGGTCGAACTCCTGCCGGCGCAGCACCACCTGCTGGCAGGCCTCGCCCTCGTAGCTGGCGTTGGTGAATTCCATGACCGCCGGGAAGCTGTTGCCGTCCAGCGTGCGCGCCTCGATCTCGTGGCGCGGGGCCACTGGCTCGCCCTTGGACATCTGCTTGAGCAGCTTCTTGAAGCCGTCCACGTGCGACGGCGCGATCATGTCCAGCAGCGACATGCCCTCGATCTCGTCGAACGACTCGAACCCGAACATCTCCAGGTACGCCGCGTTGGCGCGGATGTGCATGCCTTCGTGCACGTAGGCGATCGGGTCGCGGGAGGACTCGATCAGCGCGTCGCAGCGGCGCTCGGTCTCGCGCACCTGGCTTTCCAGGCGGCGCAGGGCGCGGCGGGCCTCCAGGTCGGCCCACTCGGCGCGGATGGAATCGTGCAGGTGGCTGGCGTGGCCGCGCAGCAGCACGCCGCGGGCGCCGATCTCGCGCGCTTCCAGCAGGCGTGCGTCATCGATGGTGTCGTGCAGGATCAGCACCGGCAGGTCCTTGCCGCTTGCGTCCACGTGCTGCATCAGCTTGTCCAGCGGCACGGTCGTGGCGTCGGGCGATGCCAGCACGAGGTCGGGCGGCTGGCTGGCGAGCTGGGCGGTGAGTGCCTCCTCGCTTTCCGGGCGCGTCGGGCGCACCGCGATGCCGTTGTTGCGCAGGCCGCTGACGATCCCCTCCGCTGCCTCGACGCTGTCGTCGACGATCAGCAGGCGCAGCACCTGGTCTTTGCCAAATTGCATGGGGCCTCCTGGAGCCAGACATGCTGAAGCCGGTTACAACCGGTCAGGGCCGCGGTTATGACATGAAGCGCACGCCTCCGTCCATGCGGCGTTTGGCTCTTTCAACGGCTACCGGCGGCGGAACTAGAGCGGGCGCTTGCCCGGATCGCCGGCCACTTCGCGCACCAGCCGCGGCACCAGATAGCCTGAAAGCCGGGCCGCCAACGCCGCGTGCAGGTGGCGGGCGCGGGTGTCGTCGACCTCGAAGTGCGCCGCGCCCTGCACGCGGTCGAGCTGGTGCAGGTAGTAGGGCAGCACGCCGGCGGCATGGCCGCGCTCGCTCAGATCGGCGAGGGTTTCGACGTTGTCGTTGACCCCGCGCAGCAGCACCGCCTGGTTCAGCAGGCTGGCGCCGGTGGCCCGCAGCTTCCCCAGCGCCGCGTCGACGCTGGCGTCGAACTCGTTGGCGTGGTTGGCGTGGATCACGACGGTGACCGGCCACGGCAACGCGGCCAGCCAGGCGAGAAGGTCGTCGTCGATGCGTTCCGGCAACACCACCGGAAGCCGCGTGTGCACGCGCAGCCGCCGCAGGTGCGGCACCGTCGACAACGCATCGGTGAGTTCGGCCAGCTTGGCGGTCGACAGCGACCACGGGTCTCCGCCCGAGAGGATGACCTCGTCGATGCTGGCATCGGCCCGGATCACGTCGACGGCGCCGCGCCAACCGGCGGCGGCGGCCGTCTCCTCGGCATACGGAAAGTGGCGGCGGAAGCAGTAGCGGCAATGGATCGCGCAGCTGCCCGTGCTCACCAGCAACGCCCGGCCGTTGTATTTGCGGATGACACCATCGGCGGCCTTGGCGGCTCCGTCGCCCACCGCGTCCAGGCTGAAGCCGGGCATCGGGCGCATCTCGTCGTCCAGCGGCAGCACCTGCCTGAGCAGCGGGTCGGCCGGATCACCATGGCGCATGCGGGCGACGAACCCGCGCGGCACCCGCAACGGGAACTGGGTGGCCGCGGCATCGGAAATGGGCGCCACGGCATCGCCCAGGCCGAGCAGGGACAGCAGTTCGCGCGGGTCGCGGATGCTGTCGCGCCATGCCTGCTGCCACCGTTGGGTGGCAGGCGACGGCTGCAGGGGGAGGGGGGCTGCGGGTATCATGCCGGTCCGGTTTCGCTGGCGCGCGTCTGGCGCTGCGCAGCCCGACATTGTAGCCGCAGCGGCCCCACGGCCGCCGGCGCCCCACCGCTTCCACCTATCCGCAGGAGCTGTACCGATGGCCAGCTATGGCATGAACGACGTCAAGAACGGGATGAAGATCCTCGTCAACAACGAGCCGTGCATCATCACCGACACCGAGTACGTCAAGCCGGGCAAGGGCCAGGCCTTCACCCGCGTCAAGTACCGCTTCATCAAGTCCGGCCGCGTGGTCGAGCTGACGATGAAGGCCACCGACAGCCTCGAAGCCGCCGACGTGGTCGATACCGACATGCGCTTCCTCTATGCCGATGGCGAGTACTGGCACTTCATGGACCCGGAGAGCTTCGAGCAGGTGCAGGCCGACAAGGCCGGCGTCGGCGACGCCCACAAGTTCCTCAAGGGCGAGGAGGACTGCGTGGTCACGCTGTGGAACGGTACCCCGATCGCGGTGCAGCCGCCGAACTTCGTCGAGCTCAAGATCACGGAGACCGACCCGGGCGTGCGTGGCGACACCTCCGGCGGCGGCGGCAAGCCGGCCACGCTGGAAACCGGCGCGGTCGTGCGCGTACCGCTGTTCGTCAACCAGGACGAGATCGTCAAGGTCGACACCCGCTCGGGCGAGTACGTCAGCCGGGTGAAGTGACGATCTGGCCCGTGGCTGCACTGCGGCCACGGCGTTGCCGGATCGTCATCCGGGCGAAAGCCGGGATCCATCTGCCATTCCCTTCTCCCCGGGAGAAGGGGGCGACGCGCCGAGGCACCCCCTGAATTTCGAATGAGATCGGCATGACCGAAGACCACACCCCCCAGACCTGCGACCTGTTGATCGAAGCCGGCTGGGTGGTGCCCGTCGAGCCGCATGCCGTGGTGCTGGAAGACCACGCCGTGGCCATCACTGGCGGCGTCATCCAGGCGGTATTGCCGACCGACGAAGCGCGGGCGCGGTTCGCCCCGAGCGAGACCATCAGCCGACCCGAGTCGGCCGTCATCCCGGGTCTGGTCAACGCGCATACGCACAACCCGATGACGCTGCTGCGCGGCATCGCCGACGACCTGCCGCTGATGGAATGGCTTCAGGGCCACATCTGGCCGGTCGAGGCGGCAGTGATCGGGCCCGAGTTCGTCGCCGACGGCGTCACGCTGGCCATTGCCGAGATGCTGCGCGGCGGCACCACCTGTGCCAACGAGAACTACTTCTTCCCCGACGTGCAGGCGGCGACTTACAAGCGCCACGGCTTTCGCGCCATGGTGGGGCTCCCGGTGATCGACTTCCCCACCGCGTGGGCGAAGACGTCCGACGAGTATTTCGACCGCGCCGGCGAGGTCCACGACCAGTGGCGCGACGATGCGCTGGTGTCCACGGCCTTCGCCCCGCACGCGCCGTACACCGTGTCGGACGCCAACTTCGAACGCATCCGCATGCTGGCCGACCAGCTCGACCTGCCGGTGCACCTGCACACTCACGAGACTGCGCAGGAAATCGAGGACTCGCTGCGCGACCACGGCCAGCGGCCGTTGGCGCGGCTGGATCGGCTCGGCCTGGTCAACGACCGCCTGATTGCCGTGCACATGACGCAGCTGACGGACGCGGAGATCCACCTGTGCGCCGAGCGCGGCGTCAGCGTGGTGCACTGCCCGGAGTCCAACCTCAAGCTGGCCTCGGGCTTCTGCCCGGCGTGCGCGATCGAGCGTGCGGGCATCAACCTGGCCATCGGCACCGACGGCTGCGCCAGCAACAACGACCTGGACATGATCGGCGAGACCCGCACCGCCGCGCAGTTGGCCAAGGCCGTCGCCCGCGACGCCACCGCGCTGGACAGTGCCACGGCGTTGCGTGCCGCCACGCTGGGCGGTGCGCGCGCGATGGGCCTGGACGCGAAGATCGGCTCGATCGAGCCTGGCAAGCAGGCCGACCTGGCCTGTATCGACCTTTCGACGCTGGAGACCCAGCCGCTGCACCACGTGGTGTCCCAACTGGTCTATGCCAGCGGCCGCCACCTGGTGACCGACGTGTGGATCGGGGGCCATGCCAAGCTGCGCGGGCGCGTGCTGGTCGACATGGACGTGGACGCCATCATCGCCAACGCGCGGCAGTGGCGCAGCCGGATCGCGGGCATCCATCCGTCGTGACCTCGATTTCGAGGACGTCGCTGTCCCTAACCCAGTGAGGGGATTCGCTGTTCCCGTCCATCCGATCGAGCGCAGATCCCTCACTGCATTCGGGATGACAGAGAGAGGTGCAACGTGACCGCATCGCCACAGACGCCATCCGACAATTTCAGCCAGGCCGAGCTGGACAAGTTCGGCGCGCTCGCCAACCGCTGGTGGGACCCGGACGGCCCGCAGAAGGCGCTGCATGCGCTGAATCCCCCGCGCCTGGAATACGTGGCTGAGCGCGTCCACCTGGCCGGCGCCACGGTGCTGGACGTCGGTTGCGGTGGTGGCCTGCTGAGCGAGGCGCTGGCCCGCCGCGGCGCCGAGGTGACCGCGATCGACCTGGCGCCGGAGCTGGTCAAGGTCGCGCGCCTGCACGGGCTGGAAAGCGGCGCGCAGGTCGACTACCGGCTGCAGTCGGTCGAAGCCCTGGCCGCCGAACGGCCCGGCACCTTCGATGCCATCACCTGCATGGAGATGCTGGAGCACGTCCCCGATCCGGCGGCGATCGTCTCGGCGTGCGCCACGTTGCTGAAACCGGGCGGGCGCCTGTTCCTGTCCACCCTCAACCGCACTCCGGCGGCCTTCGCGCTGGCCATCGTCGGTGCCGAATACATCGCACGCCTGCTGCCCAAGGGCACGCACCAGTACCGCGACTTCATCAAACCGTCCGAACTGGCGGCCTGGCTGCGTGCCGCCGGCCTGCAACTGGAGGACGTCAGCGGGTTGATGTACGAGCCCTGGCGCAACGCCGCGCGCCGGATTTCGCGCACGGACGTGAACTACTTGGCGTGCGCGGTGAAGGGGTAGGGCAGCTGGCCTTTACCGCCGCCTTGCGCGGCGACACCCGCGAATCACCGGGAAGAAT
>MIDV01000139.1:23350-26929 GCA_001830245.1 Lysobacterales bacterium RIFOXYA1_FULL_69_10
ACGTTCGACGCAGCCCTCGGCGTTCCTCCGCAACGCTCCATTCCCGTACCCACTTCCCACTTCCCCGATCCCATGCCCTTTCCCCCCGTAGCCCTGTTCGACCTCGACGGCACCCTGCTCGACAGCGCGCCCGACATGCTGGCGGCGATCAACGCCATGCGCGCCGGCCGTGATGTCGGGCCGATGCTGTTGGACGATCTGCGCCCGCAGGTGTCCAAGGGTGCGCGCGCCATGCTTTCAGTTGCGTTTCCCGGGTGGGACGCAGAGGAGCGCGAACGGCACGTGCCCGCCTTCCTCGACGCCTACGAACGGGAACTGGGCCGGCATGGCGGTGCGTTCGATGGCATAGAGGCGATGCTCGCCGAGCTGGAGGCCGCCGGCAGCCGCTGGGGCATCGTCACCAATAAGCCCGAGTACCTGGCCAGGCAGTTGATGCCCGTGCTGGGGTGGGAATCGCGCTGCGCGGTGCTGATCGGCGGGGACACGCTGCCGGCGCGGAAGCCGGACCCGCTGCCGCTGGTGGTGGCCGCCGAGCGACTCGACGTGGCGCCCGGGGCGTGCGCGTACGTCGGTGACGACGAACGCGACATCGTGGCCGCTCGCGCGGCAGGCATGCCGTCGGTGGTGGCGCTGTGGGGCTATCGCCTGTCCGAGGACGACCCGGTCGCCTGGCGCGGTGACGTGCTGGTCGAGCAGCCCGCCGACCTGTGCAGTCCGGCCGCCTGGCCGGTGACGCGGTGAGCGTGGACCGGCCCGGGACGGCGTACCGCGTGGACCAGGAGGCGCTGGAGAGCTTCGTCGGCAAATGGCGTGCGCGCTGGCCCGAGTGGTCGGTCGCCGAGGTGTTCGTCCCGCCCGCGCACCGCGAGGTTGCCCTGGCGTGGGCCGCGTTGCAGCAGGAACTGACCGACGCGGCCTGGGGCGGCAGCGATTCGCGCCCCGGCGAGGCCAAGCTGGCGTGGTGGGCGGAGGAGCTGACGGGGTGGAGCCGCGGCATGCGCAGGCACCCGCTGGGCGTGGTCCTGCAGGCGCGGGCGACGTCGTGGCCCACCCTGGCGGTGGCGCTGCCGACCTTGCCCGCCAGCCGAGAGCGTCCGCGTGATCCGGAGGAGGCCGCCTCCGCCCTGATACCGCTCGCCGGGGCGATCGCCGCGATCGATGCCGAGCTGTTCGGCAGCGACGGGCAGGCGGGGGTCGATCGCCCTGGCTTACCTTTGGTCATCGCTTGCCTGCAGCAGGCGCGTTTCCAGCAACCCGCCGACGCCCACGTGCCGTTGTCGCTCCTTGCCGGGCAGCCCGACGGCGGCGCCCGCGGCCGCTGGGCGCGCCACGTGCTGGCGCACTGGCCAGCCGCGGGGGGCAGCCGGCCACGCAGGGTGTGGGCGGCGCTCGCGCGCGAGCGGCTGGAGCGCGGCGACGCGACCCGGCCCGTGCCGTCATGGCGCGTGCTCTGGCAGTCCTGGCGCGCGGCCCGGAACTGACCGTTGCAGCGCCCGGGCAGGGCGTGCGGGGGCGCCCCGTTAGAATGGCCGGCGTTGCGAACCCCCGGTCCAGTCCCCACGTGTCCTGTCCATGAGCATTCCCAGCGCCCCCCGCCGCCTGCCCGACGTGGCCCACGAAGCCGCCGCGGCGGCGCGCCCGCTCGACTGGGTCGGCATGGCCAACATCGCACTGCCGCTGCGCGTCGGCGGACACGGCGGCGAGCCGATCCAGGTGGCCGGCTCGGTGGACGTGTCGGTCGACCTGACCCGCGCCGAGGCCCGTGGCATCCACATGTCGCGCCTGTACCTGATGCTGCAGGACGCGTTCGCGTCGGAAGCCGTGACGCCGGCCGGCCTGCGTCGCGTGCTGCAGTCGCTGGTGGATTCGCAGCAGGGCCTGTCGTCGGCCGCACGGCTGGTGCTGCGCTATGACCAGATGCTGCTGCGTCCGGCGCTGGCCAGCGGCAATGCCGGCTGGAAGCGGTATCCCGTCGAAATCGATGCGGCGCTGGTCGACGGCCACCTGCAGCTGGCGCTGCGGTTTTCCGTCGAGTACTCGAGCACCTGCCCGGCCTCGGCCGCGCTGTCGCGGCAGATCAATGCCGAGCGGTTCGTCGAGGATTTCGCCGATGCACGGCCGATGTCGCCTGCCGTGGTTGGCGACTGGTTGGCGTCCGAGCGCGGGCTGGCCGCCACCCCGCACGCGCAGCGCAGCCGCGCCGACATCCGTGTGACCCTGCGCCCGCAGTTCGAGGAACTGCCGCTGGCGGCGCTGATCGACGCCATCGAACACGCCGTCGCAACCCCCGTACAGACCGCCGTCAAGCGCGAGGACGAGCAGGCCTTCGCCCGGCTCAACGCCGAAAACCTGATGTTCTGCGAGGACGCCGCACGTCGGGTGGCGGCGGCGCTGGCCGAGGACCCTCATGTCGAGCGGTTCGAGGCGGACGTTGCCCATTTCGAGAGCCTGCACGCGCATGACGCCGTGGCCCGCGTTACCGGCCGCGGCAACCGGGGCTGACGCGCACGCGAGGCGCCTAGACGCCGCGGTAATCGGGTCGGGTTGGACGAACGGCGCGCAGCGGCAGACAGGCGTCGCAACTTGAACGTGCGGCCCGTCACACCGGCGGGCGCCCTGGGCTATTCTCGCGTTCAAGGCACGGTGCAGGACGGGTGATGGGGAAGCCCTCGGGTCACTGGTTACAGGCCATCGCGGTCACCATCGCGATGGCCTTTGGCGTGCCCGGCCCGTCGGTCGCGGCCGGCGCCGATGCTCCGGCGTTCCAGTTGGCGCGGCTTGACGCCGATCCCGTCCCGGCGCGCGTGCTTTCCGGGGAGTTCGAAGACCGCTTCCAACCCGGCTCCCGCAAAGCGGTGATCCGCGAGGAGGCCGACGAGCCCCGCTGGTGGCGCCTGACGGCCACTGCCGCGGTCAGCCCCGCCAGCCAGCCGCAACTGGTGGTGTCATCGCCCTATCTCACCGTCGTGGAAACCTGGCGGCCGGCCGAAGCGCTGCCCGTGCGCCGGGCATTGATCGGGCAGGGCATGGATGGCCTGCACGCGCCGCGCGCGCTGGTGGTGCCGCTGCCGGATGGCCTGCGCGCGGGCCAGTCGCTGTACCTGCGGGTGGATGGCCGTGGCGCCAGCGTTCCGATGCGCGTTTCCATCCAGCCGTTGGCCGAGGTGCATCGCGCCGACCTGGTGCACGTGGCGTGGCGCTCCGGCGTGCTGGTGTCGTTGCTGGTGCTGGCGGTGCTGTCGCTGGGTTTCTGGATCGGCATCCGGGAGCGCAGCTACGCCTACCTGATGGCCACGCTGCTGGCGCAGGTCGGGTACCTGGCCACCATGGGCGGCGAGCTGCGGGTCTGGCCTGCGGCCGCCGAGGTGTTTGGCACGGACCCGCGGACGGTGCGCCTGTTCGCGCTGCTGGCGGTCATCGCCGGCAACTTCTTCATCGGCAGCTACCTCGAACTGCGCACCCGCCAGCCACGCGTGCAGCGCGTGCTGGACGGCTGCAGCCTTGCGGCCGCGGTGCTGTTGGCCGTCACCTTCGCCTTGGGGGCGCGCTGGGTGTCGCTGGCGGGCAACGTCGTAGTGC
>MIDV01000139.1:26965-33301 GCA_001830245.1 Lysobacterales bacterium RIFOXYA1_FULL_69_10
CCGTTGGCGGTGATGGTGTCGCTGCGGGTGGGGGAACTGCTGGGCGGGTGGGTCAATCCGCCGTGGATGGCGCATGCCTTTCCCGCGGCGATGGCGTTCTCCGGCCTGGTGGTGACCATCGGCCTGGCGGAGCAGTTGCAGCAGTTGCGCCGCGACCGCGACCACGCCAGCCGCATGGCGTCCTACGACGCGCTGACCGGTGCCTCATCGCGGCCGGCCATCGAGGAACAACTGAAGACCGCGGTGCGCGACGCGCATCGCCTGGACCGGCCGCTGTCGGTGGTGTTCTTCGACATCGACCGCTTCAAGCAGATCAACGACGTGCACGGCCACCGGATCGGCGACCAGTGCCTGAGGATCATCGCGCTGCGCACGCGCAACCGCTTGCGCACCTACGACCAGATCGGCCGCTACGGCGGGGACGAGCTGGTCGTCGTGCTGCCCGACACCGAGTTGCACGAGGCCCTCGGCGTGGCCGAAAACCTGCGTTCGGCTGTCAACTGCCGTCCGCTGTCGATGGACGGCGTCGTACTGGAGGCCTCGCTCAGCATCGGTGTCGCCCAGCTGCAGCAGGGGGAAACCGCCGAGCAGTTGCTGGAGCGCGCCGACGCCGCGCTCTACGCGAGCAAGGCGGCGGGCCGCGACCGCGTCAGCGGCAGCACCCGCATCACCGGCACCCACAAAGCATTGCCGACGAAGGAAACGGTGTCCTGACGGCGGCGCGCCGATGCGTCATTGCGCGCCGGCGCGCTCCAGCATCAGCAGCGGGTCGATCCGCACGTCCAGCCAGTTCATGCCCCAGTGCAGGTGCGGGCCGGTCGCGCGACCCGTCGCACCGACTGCGCCGATCACCTGTCCCTGCTCGACGGTGTCGCCGACCTGGACATCCAGGCGCGAGAGGTGCAGGAAGTTGGAGCTGACCCCGTGGCCGTGGTCCAGCAGCACCGTACCGCCCGTCAGGTAGAGGTCGGGCTTGGCGAAGGTTACGACGCCCCCGGCCGGAGCCTTGACCGGCGTGCCGCTGCCCGCGGCGATATCCATGCCCGAATGCGCCGACCCGGGCGATCCGTTGTAGACGCGCTGGTTGCCGAAGCGACCGCTGATGCGGCCCTCGACCGGCCACTGGAAGGCCTGCGCGAACCCGGTGCGTGCGTCGTAACGGGTCCGCGCGGCGGTGACTTCAGCCTGCTCACGGCGGATGCGCTCCGCAATCGCCGGCGGCGGATCGACCGTGCGCGGCGGCACGCCGTTGACGCGCTCGACCGGCCAGTCGCGCGGGTCGACGGTGACCTGGTAATTGAGCCGGCGGCCGTCGGGATGCGTGATCGAGACGGCCAGGGGACCCGTCGCATCGCGGCCGACGCCGAACACGAACGTCCCGTATGGCGTGACGTGGAGCTGGCGGCCGTCGTATTCCACCCGCGCATCGGCCGGCGCGCGGCCGACCACGAGGCCGCCCTGCTGCACGCGATCGGGCACAACGGTCACTCGCTCGGCGCGTGCGATCGGACGGCCGTCCGGCGGCAGGGCCGGAGGTCGACCCGGCGCCGTGGTCTGCGCGGTGGCCGCGCAGGCCGCCAGTGCCAGCGGCAATACGCTGCCTGCTCCCAACCGGGTGATCGAGGCGCGCCTCATCGTGCGAATGCCAGCCGCTGGCCGTTGGGTGCGCCGACAAGCTGTTGCCCGTCCCACGCCAGCACGCCGTTGACCCAGGTCGAGGCGATGCGGGAATGGAACGTACGGCCTTCGAACGGCGACCAGCCGCACTTGGACAGCACGTCCTCGCGGCGCACGGTGAACGGCGTGTCCTCCACCAGCACCAGGTCGGCGGCATAGCCCTCGCGAAGGAACCCGCGGCCTTCCACGTCGAACAGTTGCGCCGGCGCGTGCGCGAACTTCTGCACCACCTGCGCGGTGGTCAGCCGGCCTTCGTGCACCAGCTCCAGCGCGGCGTTCAGCGCGTACTGCACCAGCGGCAGGCCGCTGGGCGCGGAGGTGTACGGGCGCTGCTTTTCCTCCAGCAGGTGCGGCGCGTGATCGGTGGCCAGCACGTCGATGGTGTCGTCGGCGACGGCGCGGATCAGCGCCTCGCGGTCCTCGGGGTCCTTGATCGCGGGGTTGCACTTGATCAGGTGGCCGAGCGCGGCGTAGTCGCTGCGGTCGAAGCGCAGGAAGTGGATGCAGGTCTCGGCGGTGATCTGCTTGCGGCTGCCGTCGGCGCGGATCATGGGGCCGGTCTCGAACAGCGCCAGCTCGTCGGCGGTGGAGATGTGCAGCACGTGCAGGCGGGTGCCGTGGCGGCGCGCGAGCGAGAGCGCCAGCACCGTCGACTTCTTGCAGGCCTCGCGTGAGCGGATGTCCGGATGGCACGCGGCGGGGATGTCATCGCCGTACTTTTCCTTGTAGCGGGCGGTTTCCGCCTCGATCATCGGCGTGTCCTCGCAGTGCGTGATGATCGGCACCGGGGTGTCGCGGAAGATCGCGTCGAGCGTCTCGGGGTTGTCCACCAGCATGTTGCCGGTGGACGCGCCCATGAACACCTTCAGGCCCGGCGTCGCTTTCGGGTCGATGGCGCGCACGGCCTCCAGGTTGTCGTTGCTGGCGCCCATGTAGAAGCCGTGGTTGCCCCAGACGCGCCCGGCGGCACGGCGGTACTTGTCCTCCAGCGCAGCCGCATCGAGCGTCGGCGGGTTGGTGTTGGGCATGTCCATGAAGCTGGTCAGCCCGCCCGCGACGGCGGCGCCGGACTCCACCGCCATGTCGGCCTTGTGCTCCATGCCGGGTTCGCGGAAATGCACCTGGTCGTCGATCATGCCCGGCAGCAGGCGACGACCGGCGGCATCGACGACGGCTTCGCCACTGCGCGCCGACAGGCCGGTGCCGATCTGGGCGATGCGGCCGTCCTCGATTCGCAGGTCGCCGTCGAATTCGCGGCCCTCGTTTACCAGGCGGGCATTGACGATCAGGGTATTGGGCATGTCGGGCCTCGGGGTTGGACGGGTGGGGTAGGCGTGTTCAGGGCGGCGGCACGGGATCGTGGCCACCCGGGTTCAGCGGGTGGCAGCGCGCAATGCGCCGCATGGCCAGCCAGCTGCCGCGCAAGGCCCCGAACCGCGCGATGGCCTGCATCGCATATTCCGAGCAACTGGGGTGGAAGCGGCAGCGCGGTCCGAGCAGCGGGCTGATCCAGCGCTTGTAGCCTCGCAACACGGCGATGAACAGACGGTCGATCACGGTGCCTTCAATGCCGTGCGTGGAGGATGCCCGGTGGGGAACGCGATGCACCCTGCAACGGGTATTCGAACGACGGGCCGGCCGGATTGCATGCGGTGCGCGCCCGTCGGTCGTAATCGCCCCGGAAATCCTTGGCGACCCGCGCTCCGGCGCGGTTGCCGCAGGTGCCGGGGCAGGGTATAACAGCGCGCTTTCCCGTCACAAGGGAACAAAAGGATCAGCCGCTCGTGGCAGTGAAGAAACTACTCAAGAAGGCCGCCAAGGCCGTCAAGAAGGCGATCAAGCCCGCCGCCAAGAAGGCACCGGCCAAGAAGGCCGCTGCAAAGAAAGCGCCGGCGAAGCCTGTTGCGAAGAAGCCGGCGCCGAAAAAGGCAGTGGCGAAGAAGGCCCCGGCCAAGAAGGCGGTCGCGAAGAAGGCTGTCGCCAAGAAGCCCGTTGCCGCGAAGAAGGCGGCTGCGAAGAAGCCTGTTGCCAAGAAGGCGGCCGCCAAGAAGCCCGTTGCCAGCAAGGCGGCACCGGTGAAAAAGGCGCCGGCCAAGAAGGCGGCTCCCGCCAAGCCGGCGACCAAGCCGGCAGCGAAGAAGGCAGCCCCTGCAAAGGTCGCCGCGAAGACGGCACCGCCTGTCGCGAAGGCCGCCAAGCCGGGCATCGTCAAGAAGCCCGCCGCGCGTCCGGCCACCAAGACCGCACCCGTCGAGAAGTCCCCCGCCCGCGCAGCCTCGTCGCTGCCGGCCAAGCAGTCCGCATCGGTGACGTCCGCTGCCAAGCCCGTCCAGGCCAAGCGCCCGGTCGGCAAGGTGGCGGTGGCCGTTGCCGCAAAACCGCAGGCACCTGCGCCGAAAGGCAAGGTGAAAGTCGTGCAGTACAAGACCGACGACGCCACAGGGCGTCCGATCCTCCCGGCCGGCTACAAGCCCGCTGCCGACGAGGAATACATGAGCCCGTTGCAGCTCGAATACTTCCGTCAGCGCCTGCTCAAGTGGCGTGCCGACCTGGTCGAAGAGTCCAAGCAGACCATCGAGAACCTCAAGGACGAAGTCCGCGATGTCGGCGACGAAGCCGAGCGCGCGACGCGCGAGACGGAAAACTCGCTGGAGCTGCGCACCCGCGACCGCTACCGCAAGCTGATCAGCAAGATCGACAGCACGCTCAAGCGCGTGGACAGCGGCGACTACGGGTTCTGCGCCGATACCGGCGAGGAAATCGGGCTGGACCGCCTCGAGGCGCGCCTGACCGCCGAGCGCACCATCGATGCGCAGGAGCGTTGGGAGCACCTGCAGAAGCAGATGGGCGACTGAAGTCGCTTGCTGATGCGCAGTTCGACAGACCCCGCCATGTGCGGGGTTTGTTGTTTCTAGGGCCGGAGGCTAGAGGCTAGAGGCTAGAGGCTGGGGGCTGGGGGCTGGGGAACATCGGCGAAAACGCATCGTCATCCCGGGATCGGGAAACCTGCTTCACCCGCAGACGGTAGAAAGCGGTCGCTCGCTGCTCGCGGGATGTCGTCACCTTTTTCCGGGCCTCGTCCAATCCCTAGTCCCTAGCCCCTGGCCCCACCATCAATGCAGGTCGCGCAAATCTAGCCGCCGCAACTTCGGCGCGAGCCGCGAGGTGGCGCCCACCACGGCCATCGTCATGAAGCCGCCGAACACGACCGCCGGGACCAGCCCGAGCAGCCGCGCCATCGACCCGGCATAAAACGCGCCGAGCTCGTTCGATGAGCCGATGAAGAGCCCGTTGATCGATGACACGCGCCCGCGCATCTCGTCGGGCGTGGCCAGTTGCAGGATGGTGGAGCGCAGCACCACCGACACGCCGTCGCAGAGGCCGGACCCCAGCAGGAACGCCGCTGACAGCCAGAAGTGCGTCGACAGCCCGAATCCGATGATGCACAGGCCGAACCCGGCCACTGCGAACAGCAGGAGCCGGCCGGCATTGCGGGTCGGCGGACGTCGTGCCAGCCACAGCCCGACCGTCACCGCGCCCAACGCCGGCATCGCGCGCAGGATGCCGAGGCCCTGGGGGCCGTAGTCCAGGATTTCGGTAATGAACGCCGGCAACAGCGAAACCGCACCGCCCAGCAGCACCGCGAACATGTCCAGCGCAAGCGCACCCAGCAGGATCTGGTGGCCGAACACGAACTGCAGGCCTTCGCGGATGCTGGCGAACACCGGCGCGCGCTGCAGCAGCATCGGCGGCTCGGTCACGCGTAGGGCACCGACGGCCAGTGCGGCGCCCACGGCCAGCACCATCGCCGTGGCGTACGCGACGTCCTTGCCGGCCCAGCCGATCAGCACGCCGCCGATGGCGGGTCCCAGCACCAGCCCCAGCTGGAACACGACGCTGCCCACGCCCGCCCCGCGCGCGAACTGGTCGCGCGGCAGCACGCGCGCAAACAGCGCGTTGTAGACCGGGCCCAGGAACGCGCGCACCACGCCGGTCAGCGCGATCGCCATGTAGATCGGCCAGGTGCGGGGCGCGTCCGCGGACCCCGTGGAGATCCACCCCGAGGCCACGGCCACGAGGATCGACGCCGTTACCGCCAGTCCCACACAGGCTACGAGCCCGAGCTTGCGACGCGGCAGGTGGTCGACGAGGTAGCCCGCAAAGGGCGCCGTGCAGAAATAGGGGAGCACCTCGGCCAGCCCGATGAGGCCCAGCGAGAACGGATCACGCGTCAACTCGTAGACGTGCCAGCCGACGGTGACCGCGACGATCTGGTACGACAGGATCGTCAGGATCCGGTAGCTCAGCAGGCCGACGAAGCCACGGTTGCCCAGCGGGTGGCCCGACGGCGATGGCGACGCGTCCGAAGGCGGCAGCGTGGCTTCGGGTGGCCCCGCCGGACCGACGGGCGGGTCGGGCGGCACGCCCTGGGGCGGGCTCACGCTTCGGCCTTCGCCCGCTCGCGGATGAAGGACAGCAGCGCCGCCAGCCCGTTACTGCGCGTCGGCGAGAGGTGTTTGGCCAGGCCTATGTCGGCGATGTAGTCGGCGTCGGTGGCGGCGATTTCCGCGGCGCTGCGGCCCGAGTACACGCGCAGCGCGAGGTAGATCAGCCCGGAGACGATCGCCGAGTCGCTGATGGCGTGGAAATCCAGTCGCT
>MIDV01000139.1:33342-33693 GCA_001830245.1 Lysobacterales bacterium RIFOXYA1_FULL_69_10
CCGTGCAGGCGGTATTGCTCGGTTTTCCATTCCGCCGGCAGGTCCGGCAGCTTGCGCCCCAGGTCGATCAGGTACTGGTAGCGCTCGGCCCAGTCACTGAAGAAAGCGAACTCGTCGCGGATCGCGGCTTGCGCCTCGGTCGCGGTGGGTTCGATCGGAAACGGACTGGTGGGGACGGCGATGGTGTTCATTGCGACGCGATTTTACGCGTCGTGACGGCGGCGCGCGCGGCAGCTTCTAATCCTCCCCTGCTTGCAGGGAGGGGTCGGGAGGGGGTGCTTTGAGCTGCGTCGTTGGAAAACCACCCTCGCCAACCCTCCCCTACGAGCAGGGGAGGGAGCGCAATGGGCA
>MIDV01000140.1:0-350 GCA_001830245.1 Lysobacterales bacterium RIFOXYA1_FULL_69_10
CCCGGTGGCCGGCTGGCGGTGATCAGCTTCCACTCGCTGGAAGACCGCATCGTCAAGCAGTTCATCAACAAGCACGCCAAGGCGCCGCCGGCGAACCGCCGGCTGCCGGTGGCCGAGACGTTCGTGCCCACGCTGCGCGCCATCGGCAGCGGCCAGAAGGGCGAGCCCGATGAAGTGGCCACCAACCCGCGCGCCCGCAGCGCGGTGCTGCGGGTGGCCGAGAAGCTGGAGGCCGCGGCGTGACGCGCTTCCTGCTCGCCGTCCTGGTGCTGGCCAACATCGCTTCCGCGATCGGGGTGGTGTACGCGCGCCACCGCCATCGCGTGCTGTTCGACGAGGTGACGCGGCTG
>MIDV01000140.1:429-873 GCA_001830245.1 Lysobacterales bacterium RIFOXYA1_FULL_69_10
CCGGAAGCGGCCGACATCGTGGTGGTGCGTCCATGACCGCCGCGCCGGCCAAGAACCGCAACCGCGCGCGCTTCAACCTGCGCGGCCGCCTGGCCCTGGTGCTGGGCGCGATGGGCCTGTGCTCGGTCAGCCTGGTCGGCCGCGCCGCATACGTGCAGCTGATCAACCACGACTTCTACCAGCGCCAGGGCGATGCGCGCTTCCTGCGCGAGATCCCCATCCCGACCTCGCGCGGCATGATCACCGACCGCAACGGCGAGCCGGTGGCGGTGTCCTCGCCGGTGGAATCGGTGTGGGGCAACCCGCAGGAGCTGCTGAAGACGCCCGACCGGCTGCCCGAGCTGGCGCAGGCCCTGGGCGTGCCGCTCGACCACCTGACCAACCGCCTGTCGCAGAAGGCCGACAAGGAGTTCCTGTACCTCAAGCGCCGGATCAACCCGGACG
>MIDV01000140.1:1009-1155 GCA_001830245.1 Lysobacterales bacterium RIFOXYA1_FULL_69_10
GGAGCTGGCGTTCGACGAATGGCTCAGCGGCACGCCGGGCGTGCAGAAGGTGATCCGAGACAACCGCGGCCGCATCGTCGAGAACGTCGACCTGATCCGCTCCGCGCAGCCGGGCAAGGACCTGACGCTGAGCATCGACCGCCGCA
>MIDV01000141.1:0-494 GCA_001830245.1 Lysobacterales bacterium RIFOXYA1_FULL_69_10
GAGCTGGCCGAAATTAATGCAAAACAGGAAAAAATAATAAAACAAAAATGGCCCGGCAAATATACATTTGTATTAAATAAAAAAAATAAAAAAAGCACAATAGCCTTAAGAATTCCTAAATATAAATTTTTAAATGATTTACTAAAAACAATAAATAAACCGTTGGCGCAGACCTCAGTAAATATTTCAGGTCAGTCACCAATGTCAAAAATTAGTGATATAATAAACCAATTTAGAAAAAGCGATGTTTTGATAATTGACGCCGGAAACCTAAAAAAATCCAAACCATCAAAAATAGTTGATTTGACAGGCAAAACGTTGACAAGGTTGAGATAAAGTGACATACTAAGAACTATAAAACATAGTTCTTTTTTATTACGAAAAGATATTTGCGAAAGGTAGTTGTAGCCAAAAGATACGGATAAATTCAGTATTTTTTGGCTATGACTGCCAACCTCGGCAATTTTTAGTTTTACCTGCCGCATTGCGGCCAC
>MIDV01000141.1:539-3995 GCA_001830245.1 Lysobacterales bacterium RIFOXYA1_FULL_69_10
CCCACGATTATACCCATGAGCCCCTCCAAGCACGCCCGCCTGATCATCCTCGGTTCCGGACCCGCCGGCTGGACCGCCGCCGTCTATGCGGCCCGCGCCAACCTCAAGCCGCTGGTGATCACGGGCCTGCAGATGGGCGGCCAGCTGATGACCACCACCGAGGTCGACAACTGGCCCGGCGACGCGCACGGCCTGATGGGCCCGGACCTGATGGCGCGCATGCAGGCGCATGCCGAGCGCTTCGACACCGAGGTGGTCTTCGACCACGTCCACACCGCCGACCTGTCCAAGCGTCCGTTCCGCCTGGTCGGCGACAACGGCGAGTACACCTGCGACGGCCTGATCATCGCCACCGGCGCCACCGCCAAGTACCTGGGCCTGGCGTCGGAGGAGGCCTTCAAGGGACGTGGCGTATCGGCCTGCGCGACCTGCGACGGCTTCTTCTACAAGGACCAGGACGTGGCGGTCATCGGCGGCGGCAACACCGCGGTCGAGGAAGCGCTGTACCTGTCCAACATCGCCCGCAAGGTCTACCTGGTGCATCGCCGCCACACCCTGCGCGCGGAGAAGATCATGCAGGACAAGCTGATGGCCAAGGTCCAGGCCGGCAAGATCGAGCCGGTGTGGCACCACGTGGTCGACGAGGTGCTGGGCAACGATGCCGGCGTGACGGGCATGCGGGTGAAGTCCGTGCAGGACGACAGCACGCGCGAGATCGACATCCACGGCCTGTTCGTGGCCATCGGCCACACGCCCAACACCAGCCTGTTCGAAGGCCAGTTGGACATGAAGAACGGCTACCTGACGATCCAGACCGGGCTGCACGGCAACGCCACGCAGACCTCCGTCCCGGGCGTGTTCGCCGCCGGCGACGTTGCCGACCAGGTCTACCGCCAGGCGATCACGTCGGCCGGCTTCGGCTGCATGGCGGCGCTGGATGCCGAGAAGTTCCTCGACAAGGAGTGATCGCCGGCGCGGGACGGCCCGAATGACCGGTCCGCGCCATCGCCTGCCCCTTCGGCCCGGGCGACCTTGCATGGCTGATCGCGCCCGGACGGACAGCCATGGCTGAGATCCGAATCCTGCATCACCTGGATGACGTCCTGGCCTCGCAGTGGGACGCACTGCATGACGCCTCCAATCCGTTCGTCTGCCACGCCTTCCTTTCCGGCCTGGAACAGCACGGATGCCTGCGCGCGGCGTGGGGGTGGTCGCCCCACCATGTAACGGTGTGGGAAGGCGAGCGGCTGCTGGCGGCAGCACCCGCCTATCGCAAGGACAACTCGCACGGCGAGTTCGTGTTCGACCACGCCTGGGCACATGCCTACGCGCAGCACGGCCTGGACTACTTTCCCAAGCTGCTGGCCGCGGTGCCCTACTCCCCGGTCACCGGGCCGCGGCTGTTGGCACGCGATCCGAGCCACCGTGGCCTGCTGGCCCTCGCCCTGACCCGCGTCGCCGGGGGCTCGGGCTGGTCGTCCGCGCACGTCAATTTCCACACCGCCGGGGAGGACACCGCGTTCGATGGCGACTGGATGCAGCGGCTGGACGTGCAGTACCACTGGCGCAACGACGCGGGCTGGGCATCGTTCGACGACTTCCTTGGCGCCATGGACCACCGCCATCGAAAGAACATCCGCCAGGAGCGCGCGAAGGTGGCGCGTTCCGGCATCGAGTTCCGCGTGGTGCACGGCGACGAGGCGAGCCCGGACGACCTCGCGGCCATCCACGGCTTCTACCTGCAGACCTTCGCCGAGTACGGCAACTCGCCGGCGCTGACCCTGCCCTTCCTGTCCCACCTCGCCGCGTCGATGCCGCGCAAGCTGGTGTTGATCCTCGTCGAGCGCTGCGGGACGCCGATCGCCGGCGCGCTGTGCCTACGCGGCGGCGATACGCTTAACGGTCGCTACTGGGGCACGCACGAGCCGCTCCCCGGCCTGCACTTCGAGACCTGCTACTACCAGGGCATCGACTACTGCCTGCGCGAGGGGCTGCGCGTGTTCGAACCCGGTGCGCAGGGGGAGCACAAGCTGGCCCGTGGTTTCCTGCCGCAACTGGTACGGAGCCACCACTGGGTGGCGGATGCCCGTTTCCGGGAGGCTCTCCAGGCCTGGTGCCACAAGGAGGCCGATGCGGTGCGACGCCACGCCGGGCTCCTCGCCACGCGCTCTCCATTCAAGCAGTCCGGCGACACCTGCAGTCCATGACCCTGCGCGTGCATCGATTGCAGAACGACCCCGACGCGCCGTTCCCCGACGCCGCACTGGCCCTGCGCGAACCCGACGGCCTGCTCGCCGTGGGCGGCGACCTCTCGCCCACCCGCCTGCTCAACGCATACCGGTCGGGCATCTTTCCCTGGTACTCGGATGGCCAGCCGATTCTGTGGTGGTCGCCCGACCCGCGGATGGTGTTCCGCACCGACGGCGTCCATCTCGCCTCCCGGTTCCGTCGCCAGCTGCGCGCCAGCGGCTGGACGTTGAGGGCCGACACAGCGTTCGACGCAGTGGTCTCGGCCTGCGCCACGGCGCCACGCCCGGGACAGTCGGGCACCTGGATCACGCGGGACATGGCGTCCGCCTACGACCGCCTGCATCGCCTGGGCCACGCCCACAGCGTTGAAGTTTTCGACGGCGCCGCGCTCGTCGGCGGGATTTATGGCGTAGCCGTGGGCCGGATGTTCTTCGGGGAAAGCATGTTCAGCGCGCGACCGGGCGGGTCGAAAGCGGCCCTGGCCGGGCTGGCGCAGCTCCTGGCGGGATGGGGCTGGCCGCTGATCGATGCACAGGTCGAGAATGAGCACCTGGTCCGCATGGGTGCCGAGCCGATGCCGCGCTCCGCGTTCCTGGACAAGGTCAATGCGCTCACCCGGATGCCCGGGCGCTCCGGACCGTGGGCGGCCGCGATGGGCGAACGCCCGGCGGCATCGGTCGTCGGCGCCCCCGGGGATTGACTTCCGTGCTTTTGCACAACCGGCCGCCGCGTGGCAAGATATGCGGCTTCGCGGGCGCGCTGCGCCCGTTTTCAATGCGACAACAGGAACCACATGGCAAAAGATGACGTGATCGAATTCGAGGGCACGGTGGCGGAAACCCTTCCGAACACCATGTTCCGTGTGCGCCTCGAAAACGGGCACGAAATCATCGCCCACATCTCCGGCCGCATGCGGAAGAACTACATCCGCATCCTCACCGGTGACCGGGTCAAGGTGGAAATGACGCCTTATGACCTGACGAAGGGGCGCATCACCTACCGCATGAAGTGACTGCGGCGAGGGATGGATAGAAGAAAGGCGGCCAATGGCCGCCTTTTTCGTAGCATCGCCTACCGGGATCAGCCGTCGTCAGACCGTCGCCGGCAACAGCTTCTCCGGCTCGGCCTGCGCATCGACCGTCAGCTCGCCATCGCGCACGTCGATCGTGACCCGGCCGCCGCCGACCAGGCTGCCGAACAGCAGCT
>MIDV01000142.1:0-4790 GCA_001830245.1 Lysobacterales bacterium RIFOXYA1_FULL_69_10
ACAGCGCCTGGCGCAAGATCCTCAGCGAGAAGATCGCGCCGGCCGACGTCATCGAGATGGTCAAGCAGTCCGGCCTGCGCGGCCGTGGCGGCGCGGGCTTCCCGACCGGCCTGAAGTGGAGCTTCATGCCCAAGGGCAGCGGTACCCAGAAGTACATCCTGTGCAATTCGGACGAGTCCGAGCCGGGCACGGCCAAGGATCGCGACATCCTGCGCTACAACCCGCATGCGGTGGTGGAGGGCATGGCGATCGCCTGCTACGCCACCGGCAGCACCGTGGCCTACAACTACCTGCGCGGCGAATTCCACCACGAGCCGTTCGAGCATTTCGAGCAGGCGCTGAAGGAAGCCTACGAGCACGGCTGGCTGGGCAAGGACGTGCTGGGCAGCGGCATTGACGTCGACATCTACGGCGCGCTCGGCGCCGGCGCCTACATCTGCGGCGAGGAAACCGCGCTGATGGAGTCGCTGGAAGGCAAAAAGGGCCAGCCGCGCTACAAGCCGCCGTTCCCGGCCAACTTCGGCCTGTTTGGCAAGCCGACCACGATCAACAACACCGAGACCTATGCCTCGGTGCCGGCGATCATCCGCAACGGCGCCGAATGGTTCCTCAACCTGGGCAAGCCCAACAACGGCGGTCCGAAGGTGTTCTCCGTGTCGGGCCATGTCGCCAAGCCGGGCAACTATGAGATCCGCCTCGGCACGCCGTTCGCCGAGCTGCTTGAGATGGCCGGTGGCATGCGCAACGGCGCGAAGATCAAGGGCGTGATCCCGGGCGGTTCGTCGATGCCGGTGCTGCCGGGCGAAACGATGATGGGCCTGACGATGGACTACGACTCGATCCAGAAGGCCGGTTCCGGCCTGGGTTCGGGCGCGGTCATCGTGATGGACGAGACCACCTGCATGGTGCGCGCCTGCCAGCGCATTGCGCGCTTCTACTTCAAGGAAAGCTGCGGCCAGTGCACGCCGTGCCGCGAAGGCACCGGCTGGATGTACCGCATGCTGACGCGCATCGTCGAGAAGCAGGCGACGGTCGAGGACCTGCACATGCTGCGTGCCGCGGCCGGCCAGATCGAGGGCCACACCATCTGCGCGTTCGGCGAGGCCGCGGCGTGGCCGGTTCAGGGCTTCCTGCGCCACTTCTGGGACGAGTTCGAGTACGCCATCGTCAACAAGCGCTTCCTGGTCGATGACGAGCGCGACGGCACCGTGGTGCCGGTTGCCAAGGCGGAGCCCGCAATGAGCAACGGTGTCGCCGCATGAGCGCCCAACCCGTGAACCCGAACCTGCCGCCCGACCACGTCACCGTCTTCATCGATGGCGTCGAGATGGCGGCGCCCAAGGGCTCGATGATCATCCAGGCCGCCGACACGGCCGGTATTCCGATCCCGCGCTTCTGCTACCACGACAAGCTGTCCATCGCGGCCAACTGCCGCATGTGCCTGGTCGAGGTCGAGAAGATGCCCAAGCCGGCGCCGGCCTGCGCCACGCCAGTGATGGACGGCATGAAGGTCACCACGCGCAGCGAGAAGGCGCTGAAGTCGCAGCGCAACGTGATGGAGTTCCTGCTGGTCAACCACCCGCTGGACTGCCCGGTCTGCGACCAGGGCGGCGAGTGCGAGCTGCAGGACCTGTCGATGGGCTACGGCCGCTCGGTCAGCCGCTTCGCCGAGCGCAAGCGCGTGGTGCCCGACGAGGACATCGGTCCGCTGGTCGCCACCGAGATGACCCGCTGCATCCAGTGCACGCGCTGCGTGCGCTTCACCGCGGAAGTCGCCGGCACCTACGAGCTGGGCGGCATGTACCGCGGCGAGAACCTGCAGATCGGCACCTACGACGGCAAGCCGCTGATCACCGAGCTGTCGGGCAACGTCATCGACGTTTGCCCGGTGGGCGCGCTGACCAACAAGGTGTTCCAGTTCCGGGCCCGCCCGTGGGAGCTGGTGGCACGCGAGTCGCTGGGCTACCACGACGCGCTGGGCAGCAACCTGTTCCACCACGTGCGCCGCGGCGAAGTGCTGCGCAGCGTTCCGCGCGACAACGACAGCGTCAACGAGTGCTGGCTGTCGGACCGCGACCGCTACGCCCATCAGGGCCTCTACGCCGCCGACCGCGCCCTGGCGCCGATGCTCAAGGACAACGGCCAGTGGCGCGAAGCGTCCTGGGACGAGGCGCTGGCGCGCGCGGCGAAGATCCTGCGCGACAACGGTGCCGACGGGCTGGGCATGCTGGTGCATCCGGCCACTTCGAACGAAGAGGGCGCACTGCTGGCCCGCTTGGCCGACGTGCTGGGCACCGGCCACCTTGACCACCGCATCGGCCAGGCCGACCTGTCCGACGGCGCAATCGCCGAGCGGTTCGCCATGCCGGTCGCCGACATCGAACACGCCGACTGCGTGGTGATGGTCGGCACCGACCTGCGCCACGAGCTGCCGCTGGTCAACCAGCGCGTGCGCAAGGCCTGGACCCGCGGCGCCAAGGTGCACGCGGTCAATCCGGTCGAGTTCGACCAGACCTTCGACCTGGCGTCCAAGCAGATCGTGGCACCGTCGCGAATCGCCGATGCGCTGGGTGATGGCGCGCTTCTCGAAGCGATCTCGGGTTCCGATCGCTCGGTGGTGATCGTCGGTGCGCTGGCCGAGAACGGCCCGCACGCCAGCGCGATCCGCGAAGCCGCCCGTGGGCTGGCGCAGGCGACGGGTGCCACGCTGTGCCGCATCCCGCAGGGCGCCAATGCGCTCGGCCTGGCCGACCACGGGGTACTGCCGACGGGCCTGGATGCGCGCGCGATGCTGGCCAAGCCGCGCTCCGCCTACGTTATCTACGGCCTCGAGCCCGGGCTGGATTTCGCCGAGCCCGGCGCTGCGATGCAGGCACTGGGTGCGGCGCAGGTCGTGGCCTTCAGCCACTTCGCCTGCGAATCGACCCGCGCCGTCGCCGACGTGATCCTGCCGATCGGCCTGCTGCCGGAAATCGACGCCACCCTGACCAATCTCGATGGCCGCGAGCAGCTGGCCGTGGCCGGCGGCGCGCTGCCGGGCGAGGCCCGCCCGGGCTGGCGCGTGCTGCGTGCACTGGCCGACGAAATGGGCGCGGCCGGTTTCGAGTTCACCGACCTGCCGGGCCTGCGCGTGGGCATCGCCAAGCGCGATGTCACCGTGGCGCGTTCGGATGCGCCCACGCACGCGAGTGACGGACTGGAAGTGGCGATGAGTACCGGTATCTACCGGACCGACGCGGTCGTGCGCCGCGCCGCCGCGCTGCAGGCGCACCCGCTCAACCACGGTCCGCGCGTGGTGCTGCATCCGTCCGACGCCGAGGCGGCGCTGGGCGATGCCACGGTCGGGCGGTTCAACACGGCGGCGGGGACGGCGACCGTGCCGGTCGTCACCAGCAACAAGGTCGCGCGCGGTACTGCGTGGGTCGAAGGCGGGCACGGCGCCACCGCGCCGCTCGCGTCCGGCCGTATCCAGGCGGGGAGGGCATGAGCATGGTGGGTGACGTGGTCGATCCGTTCCGCGACTGGCTGCTGTCGTTCGGCAATGCCGGTGCGGCGGCGTGGATCGTGCTCAAGATCCTCGCCATCGCCATGCCGGTGATCATCACCGTGGCGTTCTACGTGGTGTGGGAGCGCAAGCTGATCGGCTGGATGCACGTGCGCCGTGGCCCGATGTACGTCGGCATGGGCGTGCTGCAGGCGTTCGCCGACGTGTTCAAGCTGCTGTTCAAGGAGGTCATCCAGCCCACGCGCGCCGAGCCCTTCCTGTACAAGCTCGCCCCGCTGCTGGCGTTGGCGCCGGCATTCGCGGCATGGGCGGTGATCCCGTTCGATGCGCAGCTGGTGCTGTCCAACGCCAATGCCGGCCTGCTGTACCTGCTGGCGATGACCTCGCTGGGCGTGTACGGCATCATCCTGGCCGGCTGGGCATCCAATTCGAAGTACGCGTTCCTCGGCGCCATGCGCGCCGCCGCGCAGGTGGTGTCCTACGAAATCGCGATGGGCTTCGCGATGGTGGGCGTGATGGTCGCCGCCGGCAGCCTCAACCTGAGCGAGATCGTGATGGCGCAGGCGGGCAACGCGGGCCTCTTCGAGTGGTTCTGGCTGCCGCTGCTGCCGCTGTTCGTCGTCTACTTCATCTCCGGCGTGGCCGAAACCAACCGCGCGCCGTTCGACGTGGTGGAAGGCGAGTCGGAAATCGTGGCCGGCCACATGGTCGAGTATTCGGGGTCGGCGTTCGCGCTGTTCTTCCTGGCCGAATACGCGAACATGATCCTGATCAGCTTCCTGACCGCGATCTTCTTCCTGGGCGGCTGGCTCAGCCCGTTCCACGGCATGGGCATCCCGTTCCTGTCGGTGGACGGCTGGTGGTGGCTGCTGCTGAAGGTGTTCTTCTTCGCCAGTTGCTTCATCTGGTTCCGCGCCTCGTTCCCGCGCTACCGCTATGACCAGATCATGCGGCTGGGCTGGAAAGTCTTCATTCCCATCACGATCGCCTGGATCGTCGTTGTTGCGCTCATGGCGTACTACGACGTCTTCCTGCCGGGGCAATAAGGCATGACGCGACTTGCTTCCTATTTCAAGAGCCTACTGCTGCTGGAGCTGTTCCAGGGGCTGTGGCTGACGTTGAAGTACCTGTTCAAGCCCAAGTACACGCTGATGTACCCGATGGAGAAGACGCCGCAGTCGCCGCGTTTCCGGGGCATCCATGCGCTTCGCCGCTATCCCAACGGCGAGGAGCGCTGCATCGCGTGCAAGTTGTGCGAGGCGGTGTGCCCGGCGCTGGCGATCAC
>MIDV01000142.1:4841-5564 GCA_001830245.1 Lysobacterales bacterium RIFOXYA1_FULL_69_10
TCCACGAATACCACTTCGACCAGCGCGGACAGAACATCGTCACCAAGCCGCAGCTGCTGGCGATCGGCGACCGCCTGGAGGCGGAGATCGCCGAGCGCCGCGCCGCCGACGCGCCCTTCCGCTGAGTGCCCCGCATGGATCTCGTGACCCTCGCTTTCTGGATGTTCGCCCTGGCCGCCGTGGCTTCCGCGGTCGGCGTCATCAGCGTCAAGAACCCCGTGCACGCCGCGCTCAGCCTGGTACTGACGTTCTTCTCCGTGGCCTGCGTGTGGCTGATCGCCGGCGCCGAGTTCCTGGGCGTGGCGCTGATCCTCGTCTACGTCGGCGCGGTGATGGTGCTGTTCCTGTTCGTGGTGATGATGCTCGACATCGACGTCGCCCCGCTGCGCGAGGGCTACGTGCGCTACCTGCCGGTCGGCATGTTCGTCGCGGTGGTGATGCTCGCCGAGATCCTCGTGCTGATCGGGGTGAAGGTGCAGATGGCCACGCCGCTCGCCGCCGATGCGGCCGAGCTGGAGGGTGTCTCCAACACCGTCTGGATCGCACGGGCGCTGTTCACCACCTACCTGCTGCCGTTCGAAGTGGCCGCGGTCATCCTGACGGTGGCGGTGATCGCCGCAGTCATGCTGACGTTGCGCCGCCGCGAGGGCGCCAAGCACCAGAACCCGGGCGACCAGGCGCGCGTGCGCGCGGCCGACCGCGTGCGCATGGTGAAGATGGACG
>MIDV01000142.1:5588-15569 GCA_001830245.1 Lysobacterales bacterium RIFOXYA1_FULL_69_10
CAGGGGAGGCACGCTGATGGACATGCTGACGGGCGCCCTGTCGCTGGGCCACTTCCTCGCGCTGGGCGCGGCGCTGTTCTGCATCAGCGTGGCGGGCATCTTCCTCAACCGGAAGAACGTGATCGTCCTGCTGATGTCGCTGGAGCTGCTGCTGCTGGCGGTGAACATCAACTTCATCGCGTTCTCGCGCCAGCTCGGCGACCCCGCGGGGCAGGTGTTCGTGTTCTTCATCCTGACGGTGGCGGCGGCGGAAGCCGCGATCGGCCTGGCCATCCTGGTCACGCTGTTCCGCAACCGCCGCACCATCAACGTGGCAGAAATCGATTCGATGAAGGGGTGAGCAGCCGCGCTTGCGAGCCATTGGCTCGCGCGGCTGCGCACGCCTTGGGCAGGAGCCCAAGGCAGGAGCGACTTGATGAGCGCAGGACGCGCGAATCTAGTCGCCGCGGCACGCTCGCGCGATGCAGCGCCTTATTGCGCGCGCGACGACTGCACTACCCATCGATGCACTTGCAGCAGCCGGCCCGCCGGCACCCGCAGCACACAACGGAACCGAAATGGCGATCTCCAAACTCCATCTGCTGATCATCGTGCTCGCGCCGCTGCTCGGCTCGATCATCGCCGGGCTGTTCGGTCGGCAGGTCGGGCGCGCGGGTGCGCACGGCGTGACCATCGTCGGCGTCGCCGCCAGCTGCGCGCTGTCGATCTACGTGCTGTGGCAGCTGGTGGGGCAGGGCGCCGCGCCTTTCAACGAGAACCTCTACACCTGGTTCCAGGTCGGCAACTACGAGGCGCACGTCGGCTTCATGGTCGACAAGCTGACCGCGATGATGATGGTCGTGGTGACCTTTGTTTCGCTGCTGGTGCACATCTACACCATCGGCTACATGCACGACGACCCGGGCTACCAGCGGTTCTTCAGCTACATCTCGCTGTTCACCTTCTCGATGCTCATGCTGGTGATGAGCAACAACTTCCTGCAGCTGTTCTTCGGCTGGGAAGCGGTGGGCCTGGTGTCGTACCTGCTGATCGGCTTCTGGTTCAAGAAGCCCACGGCCGTGTTCGCCAACCTCAAGGCGTTCCTGGTCAACCGCGTCGGCGACTTCGGCTTCCTGCTGGGCATCGCCGGCGTGCTGCTGATGTTCGGCACTCTCGACTACGCCACCGTGTTCGCCAACGCGCTGAACATCCAGGGCTCGACCATCACCATCTTCGCCGGCCACGAATGGTCGGTGGCCACGCTGATCTGCATCTGCCTGTTCATCGGCGCCATGGGCAAGTCGGCGCAGGTGCCGCTTCACGTGTGGCTGCCCGACTCGATGGAAGGCCCGACGCCGATCTCCGCGCTGATCCACGCCGCGACCATGGTCACGGCCGGCATCTTCATGGTGGCGCGCATGTCGCCGCTGTTCGAGATGTCAGAGACCGCGCTGAACTTCGTGCTGTTCATCGGTGCGACGACCGCACTGTTCACCGGCCTGATCGGCATCGTGCAGAACGACATCAAGCGCGTCGTTGCGTACTCCACGCTGTCTCAGTTGGGCTACATGACCGTGGCGCTGGGCGTGTCGGCGTACTCGGCGGCCGTGTACCACCTGATGACCCACGCCTTCTTCAAGGCGCTGCTGTTCCTGGCGGCGGGCTCGGTGATCATCGGCATGCACCACGAGCAGGACATGCGGAAGATGGGTGGCCTGCGCAAGTACATGCCGATCACCTACTGGACCAGCCTGCTGGGCACCCTCGCGCTGGTCGGCACACCGTTCTTCAGCGGCTTCTATTCGAAGGACACGATCATCGAGGCCGCGCACCATGCCGCCGAGAGTGGCGGCTGGATCGCCCAGTACGGCTACTGGGCGGTGTTGCTGGGCGCCTTCGTGACCGCGTTCTACAGCTTCCGCCTGCTGTACATGACATTCCACGGCAAGGAGCGCTTCCGCGACGTCGCTCATGACGCGCACGGCCACGACGCACATGACGGCCACGATCAACACGGCCCGCACGAGCCGCACGAGTCGCCCTGGGTGGTGACCGTGCCGCTGATCCTGCTGGCCATCCCGTCGGTGCTGATCGGCTTCTTCACCGTCGGCCCGATGCTGTTCGGCACCGACTGGAGCGGGCACGTCGAGCAACTTCCGTTCTTCCTCGGCGCCATCGACGTCGCCGCCGCGCGCGACACCGTCGCCATGGTCAAGGAGGCGGTGTGGCATGGCCCGACCGCGTTCGCGCTCCACGGCTTCGTCGCCCCGGCGTTCTGGCTGGCCTTCGCGGGCTTCGCGCTGGCCACGGTCATGTACTGGTGGAAGCCGGAGCTGGCGACCCGCGCGCGTCGCATCTTCGCGCTGCCCGTCCGGGTGCTGGAGAACAAGTACGGCTTCGACAAGCTGTGGATCGACGGTTTCGCCGGCGGCGGCGTGCGCCTGGGTCGCATGTCGCGGGCGGTCGACTCCAATGTGATCGACGGCGTGGCGGTTAACGGCAGCGCCCGCCTCGTGGACTTCGTGGCCGGCCTGACCCGCCGCGTGCAGTCCGGATTCCTCTACCACTACGCGTTCGCGATGATCCTCGGCCTGATCGTTCTGCTGGCCGTGCTGATCCGTACCCTGAGCTGACAAGGACCGAGCTGTGACGACCCCCGAGCCCTTGAGCGGCACCTTCCCCCTGTTGAGCCTGCTGATCTGGCTGCCGATCCTCGGCGGTGCGTTGACGCTGGCGTTCGGCAACGCGCGTGGCAATGCGGCGCGCTGGTTCGCCACCGGCGTCGCGGTGCTGACCCTGCTGGCCAGCGTGCTGCTGTTCACCGGCTTCGACATGACCTTCGCCGGCATGCAGTTCGCCGAGAACCGCGCCTGGGTGCCGGCCTACGACATCCGCTACGCGCTGGGCGCGGACGGCATCTCTGTCGCTTTGATCGGCCTGACCACGCTGACCTCGTTGCTGGTGCTGATCAGCGCATGGACCTCGATCGACAAGCGCGTCAGCCAGTACTACGCGGCGTTCCTGATCCTGGAAGGCCTGATGATCGGTGTGTTCTCGGCGCTGGACGCGATCCTGTTCTACGTGTTCTTCGAGGGCATGCTGATCCCGATGTTCATCATCATCGGTGTCTGGGGCGGCCCGCGCCGCGTCTATGCCTCGGTGAAGTTCTTCCTGTACACGTTCCTCGGCTCGGTGTTCATGCTGGTCGGGCTGATCTACCTGTACCTGAAGGGCGGCAGCTGGCAGCTGGCCGACCTGTACCAGTTGCCGCTGACGGCAACCGAGCAGATGTGGATCTTCTTCGCGTTCCTGGCCGCGTTCGCGGTCAAGGTGCCGATGTTCCCGGTGCACACGTGGTTGCCCGACGCGCACGTCGAGGCGCCGACTGCCGGTTCGGTCGTGCTGGCGGCGATCATGCTGAAGATCGGCGGCTACGGCTTCGTGCGCTTCACCCTGCCGGTGGTGCCGGACGCGTCGCAGGAGTGGGCGTGGCTGGTGATCGCGCTCAGCCTGATCGCCGTGGTCTACGTCGGCCTGGTTGCGCTGGTGCAGGACGACATGAAGAAGCTGATCGCGTACTCGTCGATCTCGCACATGGGCTTCGTCACGCTCGGCACGTTCATCGCGTTCGCGCTGGTGCGTGATTACGGCAACTACGACGCCGCACGCCTGGGCCTGCAGGGCGCGATGGTGCAGATGATCAGCCACGGCTTCATCTCCGGCGCGATGTTCACCTGCGTCGGCGTGCTGTACGACCGCATGCACAGCCGCATGATCAAGGACTACGGCGGCGTCGCGAACGTCATGCCGTGGTTCGCGGTGTTCTTCGTGCTGTTCGCGATGGCCAACTCCGGCCTGCCGGGCACGTCGGGCTTCGTCGGCGAGTTCATGGTGATCCTCGCCAGCTTCCAGACCCATCCGCTGATCGCATTCGCCGCGGCCACCACGCTGATCATCGGCGCGGGCTACACGCTGTGGCTGGTCAAGCGCGTGCTGTGGGGCGAGGTCGGCAACGCGCATGTCGCGGCGCTGAAGGACGTCAATGCGCGCGAGGCCACGGTGCTGGGCGTATTCGCCGCCGGCGTGCTGGTTCTGGGCCTGTGGCCCAAGCCGCTGACCGACCTGATGGAGCCGGCGATCGCCGAGCTCACCAACCACATCGCCGTCTCCAAGCTGGCGCCTTGAGCGCCGCCTGGCCTGCCGCTGGCGGGTCGAACCTAGAGATTCATCCATGATCATGCCCGTACGATCCGCCGCCGACCTGATGCCCCTGCTCCCGGAGCTGGTGCTGGTGATCGGTGCCTTCGCACTGCTGATGCTCGACCTGTTCCTCGACGACCGCCGCCGCGTGGTCACCCACGTCTGCGCGATCGGCCTGCTGCTGGTGGCCGGTCTGATGGTGGCGATGGGCGTGGGCGGGCAGGGCACCGTGCTGGGCGGCATGTTCGTGCGCGACACCACCGCCGACGTGCTGAAGGTCGGCATCGCCATCGTCTCGGCGATCTCGATGGTGTACGCGTGGCCCTACCTGCGCGAGCGCGGCCTGTACAAGGGCGAGGTCGCGGTGCTGATGCTGTTCGCCACGCTCGGCATGATGCTGATGGTGTCGGCCAACTCGCTGGTCATGGTCTACGTTGGCCTGGAAATGCTGGCGCTGTGCTCCTACGCGCTGGTGGTGACCGACCGCGACAGCCCGATCGCGTCCGAGGCCGGCATCAAGTACTTCGTCCTCGGTGCGCTGGCCTCGGGCCTGCTGCTGTACGGCATGTCGCTGGTCTACGGCGCCACCGGTTCGCTGGACCTGGCCACCATTTCGGCAGCGGCCGAGGGCAACAGCTCGACTATGCTCGTGACCGGCATCGTGTTCATGGTGGCGGGCATCGCGTTCAAGTTCGGCGCCGCGCCGTTCCACATGTGGCTGCCGGACGTCTACCACGGCGCGCCGACGGCCATCACCATCTTCATCGCCGCCGCGCCCAGCCTGGCGTCGTTCGGCATGGCCTACCGGTTGCTGCAGGAGGCCGGCGGTCCGCTGTCGGGGCACTGGCAGCTGATGCTCGGCGGGCTGGCCGCGATCTCGCTGGTGATCGGCAATCTCAGCGCGCTGGTGCAGACCAACATCAAGCGCATGCTGGCGTACTCCACCGTGTCCCACGTCGGCTTCCTGTTCATGGGCCTGGCCGGTGGTGAGTCGGGCATGGCCGCGGCGATGTTCTATGCGCTCAACTACGCGCTGACCACGGCGGCAGGCTTCGGCGCGGTGGTGGTGCTGTCGCGCAAGGGCTTCGAAGCCGACCGCATCGAGGACTTCAAGGGCCTGAACGCGCGCAGCCCGTTCCTGGCGCTGATGGTGCTGTTCGTGATGGCCTCGCTCGCGGGCGTGCCGCCGTTCCTGGGCTTCTGGGCCAAGCTGGCCGTGCTGCAGGCCGCGCTCGAGGGCGGGATGATGTGGCTGGCGATCGTCGGCATCGTGTTCACCGTGATCGGCGCGTTCTATTACCTGCGCGTGATCAAAGCGATGTACTTCGACGAGCCGGCAGGCGACGTGCCGGCACCGAGCACGCACCGCCCGCTGCGCTGGACGTTCGGACTCAATGCACTGGCGCTGCTGGTGCTGGGCCTGGGCTGGAGCCCGATCATGGCGTGGTGCCAGCAGGCGTTCGAGGTTGCCGCTGGCTGATCAATCCTGAGGTGCGGCGATGCGCGCGGTTGCGTACATTGCTTGGCAAGCGCGCTATTCGGATTGGACAGTGAATAGGGCTTGCGCGAAAAAGACGCCGTCCATATAATGGGCGGCCTGATGCGGGGTGGAGCAGTCTGGCAGCTCGTCGGGCTCATAACCCGAAGGTCGCAGGTTCAAATCCTGCCCCCGCTACCAGCTTCGGCCGTGGATTCCAGATTTCCCGGATTCCACTGGAAAGCCTCTTCGAGGCTTTCTTTTTGGCCTCAGCCTGGGCTTGGTGACGCGCTCTGCTCGCGCGTCACGCCGACATCCAGCGGTACGGACAAGGGGCCCAATGGGCCCTTTGTCGTTTCCGCCCTCCGGCGGTGTCGGCATGTCGCAACGTCAACCAGTCGCAGGAGTTCGAGCGCGTGACGCAGAAAGCGAACGAAATCGCCGCCTTGCTGGCCCCGACGGTGTCGTCGCTGGGCCTGCAGTTGCTGGGCATCGAGTACCTGCCGTCGCCGGGTGGCGCGGTGGTGCGGTTGTACATCGACCTGTCCGAGCAGGACCTGGCGGCCGACCCGGAGCGCATGGTGTCGATCGAGGATTGCGAGACCGTCAGCCGCGAGGTGTCGGCGCAGCTCGACGTCGAGGATCCGATCAGCGGCAACTACACGCTGGAAGTATCGTCTCCGGGCGTCGACCGGCCGCTGTTCACCCCGGCTCAGTTCGGTCGCTTCACCGGAGAGACGGCGAAGGTCGGCCTCAAGCTGCCGCAGGACGGACGCCGGCGCCTGCAGGGCGTGATCGTCGCGGTCCGCGGCGACACCGTGGTGCTGGACGTGGACGGCACGCAGGTCCAGGTATCGGCCGACAACATCGACAAGGCGCGGCTGGTCCCGGACTGGGCGGCGCTGGGCCTGGCGCCCACCAAGCCCGGCAAGGGCAAGGCGGGCGACGGCGGCAAGAAGGCGCCTGCGCGCGGTGCGCGCGGCGACAAGACAGACGGGGCGTCCGGCGACGCCTCCAACGATATCCACCACCACAAGCCGGCGGCCGACAAGCCGACCCCGGCGGAGTAACGAGATGAGCAAGGAACTGTTGCTGGTCGTCGACGCAGTCGCCAACGAAAAGGGCGTGCCGCATGACGTGATCTTCGAGGCCATCGAGGCTGCGCTGGCGTCCGCCGCCAAGAAGCGCTACCACGACGAAGACGTGCTGGTGCGCGTGTCGATCGATCGCAAGGACGGCAGCTACGAGACCTTCCGCCGCATGGAGGTCGTCGCCGACGACGTGGTGATGGAGTCCCCGGACCGCCAGATCCGCTTGATGGACGCCGTCGACGAGGTCGAGGGTGCCGAAGTCGGCGATTTCATCGAAGAGCAGATCGAAAACCCCGACTTCGGGCGCATCGCCGCGCAGGCCGCCAAGCAGGTGATCGTGCAGCGCGTGCGCGAGGCCGAGCGCGCCCAGGTCGTGGACCAGTGGAAGGACCGCGTCGGCGAGCTGGTCACCGGTATCGTCAAGCGCGTCGAGCGCGGCAACATCTACGTCGACCTGGGCGGCAACGCCGAGGCGATCATCTCCAAGGACAAGGGCATCCCGCGCGACGTGCTGCGCGCCGGCGACCGCGTCCGCGGCTACCTGTTCGACGTGCGTTCCGAGCCGCGCGGCCCGCAGCTGTTCATCAGCCGCGCCGCCCCGGAATTCATGATGGAGCTGTTCAAGCTGGAGGTGCCGGAAGTCGGCCAGGGCCTGGTGTCGATCAAGGCCTGTGCCCGCGACCCGGGCGACCGCGCCAAGATCGCCGTGCTGGCCCACGACAACCGCACCGACCCGATCGGTGCGTGCATCGGCATGCGCGGTTCGCGCGTGCAGGCCGTGAGCAACGAGCTCAACGGCGAGCGCGTGGACATCGTGCTGTGGTCGGACAACCCGGCGCAGTTCGTCATCAATGCCATGGCCCCGGCCGAGGTGCAGTCGATCGTCGTCGACGAGGACAAGCATTCCATGGACCTGGCGGTGGCCGAGGACCGGCTCGCGCAGGCCATCGGCAAGGGCGGCCAGAACGTGCGCCTGGCCAGCCGGATGACCGGTTGGCAGCTCAACGTGATGACCGCCGACCAGGTGCAGGCCAAGAGCGAGTCCGAACAGGCCGCCGCGCGCGAACTGTTCCAGGCCAAGCTCGAAGTCGACGAGGAGATCGCCGGCATCCTGGTGTCGGAAGGCTTCAGCACGGTCGAGGAAATCGCCTACGTGCCAGTCGGCGAGCTGCTGGCCGTGGAGGGCTTCGACGAGGACATCGTCGAGGAACTGCGCGCCCGCGCCCGCGACGCCCTGCTCAACGACGCCCTGGCGGCAGAGGAGGAGCTCGACGAGCACCAGCCGGCCGAGGACCTGCTGACGCTGGAAGGCATGGACGACGAGCTGGCCTACCAGCTTGCCGCGCGCGGCGTCGTCACCCGTGACGACCTGGCCGATCTCGCCACCGACGAGCTCACCGACATCGAAGGCATGGACGAGGAGCGCGCCGCGGCACTGATCATGGAAGCGCGCAAGCACTGGTTCGAGTAAGCGCCACGCATCGGACGGGCAGGGGCCCGTCCACGCCGAGTGTGCGGCGGGTCACGGCCCGTCCTACAATCGCCCACTTGGCCGCCCCCGCGGCGGCCTGAAGAGAACGGATACCGAATGTCGCAGCAAACCACCATCCGCAAGCTGGCCGCCCTGGTGAACACGCCGGTCGAGAAGTTGCTGGAGCAGCTGGCCACCGCCGGCATGCCCTTCAGCGACCCCGACCAGGTCGTATCGAGCACCGAGAAGGTCAAGCTGCTGGGCTTCCTGCGCCGCACGCACGGCAAGACCGACAAGGCCGAAGTGGCCGGCGAGGCGCCGAAGAAGATCACCCTCAGCCGCAGCCGCAAGCAGGAGCTGACGGTCGGTGGCGGCAAGAGCCGCTCCACCGTCGACGTGGTCGTGCGCAAGAAGGTCACGCTGGTGCGGCCGGATGCGGCCGAGGCCGCGCAGGCAGGCGGTGACGACGAGCGCGCGGAGATCCTGCGCAAGCTCGAGGAGTCGCGTGCCCGCAACGCCGCCGAGCAGAAGGCGCTGGAGGAGTCCGACCGTCGCCGCGCCGAGGAAGCCGAGCGCGAGAAGCGCGAAGCCGAGGAGGCCGCCCTGCGCGCCGCCGAGGAAGCCAAGCGCGCCGCCGCCGAGCCGGAGGTCATCCCGGTCACGGAGGATCCGCTCCGCAACCAGCCCAGCAGCCACGGCCACGGCCACCCACCCAAGCCCCCGGCGCGCAAGGCGCGTACCGGCGGTGCGGCCGAGGAAGAGGACCGCAGCCGCCGCTTCGCCGGCCAGATGCACCTGAGTGCGTCCGAGCGCGCGCGTCGCTCCAGCAGCACCCGTGGCAAGCCGAAGTCGCGGCGCCAGTCCGACCAGGCCCGCACCGGTACCGGCTTCACCCGTCCGACCGCGCCGGTCGTGCGCGACGTCGCCATCGGCGAGACCATCACCGTCGCCGAGCTGGCGCAGAAGATGGCGCTCAAGGGCGGCGAGCTGGTCAAGACGCTGTTCAAGATGGGCGTCATGGCGACCATCAACCAGGTCATCGACCACGACACCGCCGCGCTGGTCACCGAGGAACTCGGCCACAACGTGGTCAAGGCCGACGAGGCCGACGTCGAGAACGCGCTGATGGCGCACGTGGAGGAGTCGCAGGGCGAGAAGGCCGCGCGGCCGCCCGTGGTCACCATCATGGGCCACGTCGACCACGGCAAGACCTCGTTGCTGGACTACATCCGCCGCACCAAGGTCGCCACGGGCGAGGCCGGCGGCATCACCCAGCACATCGGTGCGTACCACGTCGAAACCGACCGGGGCGTCATCAGCTTCCTGGACACCCCGGGCCACGCGGCGTTCTCGTCGATGCGTGCCCGCGGCGCCAAGCTCACCGACATCGTGGTGCTGGTGGTCGCGGCCGACGACGGCGTCAAGCCGCAGACGATCGAGGCGATCAAGCATGCGAAGGCGGCCGGCGTGCCGCTGATCGTGGCAGTCAACAAGATCGACAAGTCCGGCGCCGACCCGATGAAGGTCAAGAACGAACTGCTCGAGCAGGAAGTCGTGGCCGAGGAGTTCGGCGGCGACACGCAGTTCGTCGAGCTGTCGGCCAAGACCGGCCAGAACATCGACGGCCTGCTGGACGCGATTTCGCTGCAGGCCGAAGTGCTGGAGCTGCAGGCGGTGATCGATGGCCGCGCCACCGGCGTCGTCATCGAGTCCTCGCTGGACAAGGGCCGCGGCCCGGTCGCCACCGTGCTGGTCCAGCAGGG
>MIDV01000142.1:15602-26149 GCA_001830245.1 Lysobacterales bacterium RIFOXYA1_FULL_69_10
CGTGCAGTACGGCCGCGTGCGTGCGCTGTTCGACGAGACCGGCAAGCAGGTCGATTCGGCCGGCCCGTCGATCCCGGTGCAGGTGCTGGGCCTGTCGGGCGTGCCCGACGCCGGCGACGATTTCGTCGTGGTCGAGGACGAGCGCCTGGCCAAGGACGTCGCGCAGCAGCGCGACACCAAGCGCCGCGACTCGCGCCTGGTCGCCCAGGCGGGCAACCGCATGGAAGACATCATGGCGCAGATGGGCCAGGCCGAAGGCCAGCTCTCGCTCAACCTGGTGGTCAAGGCCGACGTTCAGGGTTCGGTGCAGGCGCTGCGCGAGGCGCTCACCGCGCTGTCGACCGACGCGATCCGCATCAACGTCATCGGTTCGGGCGTGGGTGGCATCACCGAGTCCGACGCGCAGCTGGCGTCGACCTCCAGGGCGACCATCATCGGCTTCAACGTCCGTGCCGACGCTTCCGCGCGCAAGGTCATCGAAACCAACGGCGTGGACCTGCGCTACTTCTCGATCATCTATGACGTGATCGACCAGGTGAAGCAGGTCGCGTCCGGCATCCTGGGCGTGGAGATCCGCGAGGAGATCATCGGCACCGCCGAGGTGCGCGATGTGTTCCGCAGCTCCAAGTTCGGCGCCGTCGCCGGCTGCATGGTGGTCGAGGGCGTGGTCAAGCGCAGCAAGCCGATCCGCGTGCTGCGCGACAATACCGTTATCTTCGAGGGCGAGTTGGAATCTCTGCGCCGCTTCAAGGAAAACGTCGACGAGGTGCGCGTCAACACCGAGTGCGGCATCGGCGTGAAACAGTACAACGACGTGCAGCCGGGCGACCAGATCGAATGCTTCGAGCGCGTCGAGGTGCAGCGGACGCTGTGATGAAGCCGGGGTCGGGGCCTGGAAACCGGATGCTGGAAAGCACCCGGTAGCCGGCCCCTCCAGTCCCAGCCTCGAGCCACGAGTCCCCGAGTCCCATGAAGAAGTCCTTCCATCGCACCGACCGCGTTTCCGCCCAGCTCCGCCGAGAGCTGGGCACGCTCGTCCACGAAGCCGTGCGCGAGCACGGGCTGCCCTCGGTCAGCGTGTCCGACGTCGAGGTCACGCGCGACATGGCGCACGCCAAGGTGTTCGTGACGGCGTTGCAGGAAGAGCGCTCCGCCGAGGCGGTCAAGGCGCTCAAGGAACTCGCGCCCGACATCCGCTACAAGCTCGCGCGCGCGGTGAAGATGCGCCACGTGCCGGAACTGCATTTCCACTACGACGACTCGGTCGACCGGGGCGAGCGCATCGACACACTGCTGCGCGATAACCCGCCGATGCCGGACGACGCCACCGACTGACGTCGGTCCGCATCGTCGCCAGGTTTCTGCAGGAGCGGCTTCAGCCGCGAAATGTCCGGCGACCCCCGGGGGTACGGCCGCACTTCGACGCTGCACATCGAACGTTCTTGAGTTGGCGATACGAAGCAGCCGACCGGCGCCACTACGAAACCCGTACCGTCCGGGGCGGCTGAGCACTGGGGCGGTCTTGCCCCGTCCCACCCTGGATCGCGGCTGAAGCCGCTCCTACAGGCGCTCTGGCACCGCTTACCCGATGAAGAAGGCCCAACGCCCCCGCACCGTGTTCCGCCCGCTCGACGGCCTGCTGCTGCTGGACAAGCCCGCGGGGCTGAGTTCCAACCAGGCCCTCCAGCAGGTGCGCCACCTGTTCCGCGCCGCCAAGGGCGGCCACACGGGCAGCCTGGACCCGCTGGCCACCGGCCTGCTGCCCATCTGTTTTGGCGAGGCCACCAAGATCGCGGGGCTGCTGCTGGGCGCACACAAGGCCTACCACGCCACCGCCGTGCTGGGCGCCACCACTGATACCGACGACGCCGACGGCGCCGTTCTGCGCGAGCGCCCCGTGCCCGAGGGCCTGGGCGAGGCCGACATCGAAGCCGCACTGGCGCCGCTGCGCGGCCGCATCCAGCAACGCGCGCCGGTGTACTCGGCGCTAAAGCAGGGCGGGGAACCGCTGTACGCGCGGGCCCGCCGGGGTGAAGCCATCGAAGCCCCCATCCGCGAGGTGGAGGTCGACACCCTGCAACTGCTTGGACGCGACGGCCCCCGGCTGTCGTTGCACGTGGAATGCGGGTCGGGGACCTACATCCGCAGCCTGGTGCGCGACATGGGCGAGGCGCTGGGGTGCGGAGCGCATGTCGCCACCTTGCGCCGGCTGTGGGTCGACCCGTTCAGGCAGCCGCGCATGTTCACGCTCGACGCGCTGCGCACGCTTCGCGAGGCGGAAGGCGAGGCGGCGCTGGACGCCTGCCTGCTGCCGCTGGAGGCGGGGCTGGTGGATTTTCCCTTGGTCACGCTGGACGCGGACGCAGCCCGGGGCCTCGGGCACGGACAGGCGCAACGGGTGCAGGCGCCTGCGGCAGACACCGCCGTTGCTTGCGACGAGCAGGGGCGCGCGCTGGCCATCGCCACCGTGGACGACGAGGGCTGGCTGCAGCCCCGCCGGCTATTCGCATGGGCAGCGCCGGGCGCCACCGTACCGGCTGGCTGAACGGGCGCGCGGGCTGAATCCCGGGGCCGTTCCGGCTTGTACCGTGTACCACGCAGGGGCTACAATTCGCGCGCTTTTTCCGAAGCAACCGACGGCGGCCCCCGGGCCCCATTCCCAAAGCACACAGCAACAGGCGGGCCAGGCGGTGCGTCGGTGCGGTCAGTTTTCCGCTCCCGACACGCGTTCTGCCGGCTTCGCGTCCAAGAGGCCAGATATGTCGATCGACAGCAGCAAGATCATCCAGGAACACGCGCGCGGCACCAACGATACCGGCTCCCCGGAAGTCCAGGTCGCCCTGCTCACCGCCCGCATCGAACTGCTCACCGGGCACTTCAAGCAGCACAAGCAGGACCACCACAGCCGCCGCGGCCTGCTGATGATGGTCAACCGTCGTCGCAGCCTGCTCGACTACCTGAAGCGCAAGGACAACGAGCGCTACAAGGCCCTGATCGAAAAGCTCGGTCTGCGCCGCTGACCCAACACCCTCCGCGGCGCAGTGATGCGCCGCGGTTTTTTTTGGGCCGACCCGCGACGGGCGGCCACCAGGCTGCGATCCCGCAGCCGACCGGGCCAGGCATGGGCCTGACCCGGCACGCATCGCATCGAAGGAAACCAACGTGTCGAAAATCACCAAGACCTTCCAGTACGGCAAGCACCAGGTCACCCTGGAAACCGGCGAGATCGCCCGCCAGGCCGGCGGCGCCGTCATCGTCAAGGTTGAGGACACCGTGCTGCTGGTCAGCGCCGTCGCCAACAAGACCGCGCGCGAGGGGCAGGACTTCTTCCCCCTCACCGTGGACTACCAGGAGAAGTTCTACGCCGGCGGCCGCATCCCGGGTGGCTTCTTCAAGCGCGAAGGCCGCCAGACCGAGAAGGAAACGCTGATCTCGCGCCTGATCGATCGCCCGATCCGCCCGCTGTTCCCGGACGGTTTCCGCAACGAGGTCCAGATCATCGCCACGGTGATGTCGATGAACCCGGAAATCGACGGCGACATCCCGGCGCTGCTGGGTGCCTCGGCCGCGATGGCGCTGACCGGCGCCCCGTTCCAGGGCCCGATCGGCGCGGCGAAGGTCGGCTACAAGGACGGCCAGTACCTGCTGAACCCCACCAAGTCCGAGCTTGAAGACTCCCAGCTGGAGCTGGTCGTGGCCGGTACCGCCGATGCGGTGCTGATGGTGGAGTCGGAAGCCGACATGCTGTCCGAGGACGTGATGCTCGGCGCCGTGATGTTCGGCCACCGCGAAATGCAGGTCGCCATCAACGCGATCAACGAGCTGGTTGCCGAAGCCGGCAAGCCCAAGTGGGACTGGCAGCTGCCGGCCGCCGAGCAGGCCATGGTCGACGCGCTGAAGGGCGCCATCGGCAACCGCCTGTCGGATGCCTTCCAGATCCGCAACAAGCTGCAGCGCCGCGACGCCATCAGCGCACTGAAGAAGGACGTGCTGGCATCGCTGGAATCGCAGATCGAAGCCAACGGCTGGAACCCGGCCGAGGTCTCGAAGGAGTTCGGCGAGCTCGAGTACCAGACCATGCGCAACTCGGTGCTGGACACCAAGGTCCGCATCGACGGCCGCGCGCTGGACACCGTGCGCCCGATCAGCTCCAAGGTCGGCATCCTGCCGCGCGTGCACGGCTCCTCGCTGTTCACCCGTGGCGAGACCCAGGCGATCGTCGCGGTCACCCTGGGCACCGCGCGCGACGGCCAGATCATCGATGCCGTCTCGGGCGAGTACAAGGAACACTTCCTGTTCCACTACAACTTCCCCCCGTACTCGGTGGGCGAAGCCGGCCGCATGATGGGCCCGAAGCGCCGCGAGATCGGCCACGGCCGCCTCGCCAAGCGCGGCGTGCTGGCCGTCATGCCGACGATGGAAGCGTTCCCGTACACCATCCGCGTGGTGTCCGAGATCACCGAGTCCAACGGCTCGTCCTCGATGGCCTCGGTCTGCGGCAGCTCGCTGGCGCTGATGGATGCGGGCGTTCCGATCAAGGCGCCGGTGGCCGGCATCGCGATGGGTTTGGTGAAGGAAGGCGACAACTTCGTGGTGCTGAGCGACATCCTCGGTGACGAAGACCACCTCGGCGACATGGACTTCAAGGTGGCCGGTACCGACAGCGGCATCACCGCCCTGCAGATGGACATCAAGATCCAGGGCATCACCGAGGAGATCATGAAGACCGCGCTGGCGCAGGCCAAGGCCGGTCGCCTGCACATCCTCGGCGAGATGGAGAGCGCACTGACCGCGCCGCGCGCGGAACTGAGCGAGTTCGCCCCGCGCCTGATCACCATCAAGATCCACCCCGACAAGATCCGCGAAGTGATCGGCAAGGGCGGTTCGGTGATCCAGGCGATCACGAAAGAAACCGGCACCCAGATCGACATCCAGGACGACGGCACGATCACCATCGCCTCGGTCAACGCCGTGGCCGGCCAGGCCGCCAAGGACCGCATCGAGCAGATCACGTCCGACGTCGAGCCGGGTCGTATCTACGAAGGCAAGGTCGCCAAGATCATGGACTTCGGTGCGTTCGTGACGATCTCCCCAGGCAAGGACGGCCTGGTGCACGTTTCGCAGATTTCCAGCGAGCGCGTGGAGAAGGTCTCCGACAAGCTCAAGGAAGGCGACGTGGTCAAGGTCAAGGTGCTGGAAGTCGACAAGCAGGGCCGTATCCGCCTGTCGATGAAGGCCGTCGAGGAAGGCGAGGGCGTTCCGGCCGAGTAAGCCGCATCGCCATTGCAGCTCTTCGGAAAGAGCGGGCTTCGGCCCGCTTTTTCTTTTTTGCGAGTAGTGTCGCGGGTTTGGATGGGCAGCTGCCGGCACGAAGGAGACTGCGCACGGGATGGTCGATGGCAGGAGAACCTATGCCGGCCGGTTATTCGCGTAAGCGGGGCCGCAGTAGCCGGCAGTCGTTAAAGCGGTGTGAGTTGCCGTGAAGGCTATGGAGTCGAGCAGCAAATCGTAGTTTGTACATCTTCACAGCCAAATTACGCATTCCCTCTCAAGCTGAAAACGTGTCATGACTCCGGCACAAAGGTCGCTGTCTTTCCGATTCCCGAGACGAAGGAGCACTGAAATGTTTCCGACGAAACAACACCTGACGGTCGCACGTACGCTCGCCGTGGCGATCGTCGCCGCTGCGGGCCTTGCCGGCTGCGCCACGTACGATGATGAGTTCGCGACGATCAACTCGCGCCTCGATCAGCTCGATTCGAGGGTGCAGAGCGCAGCCCAGAGCGCGGAATCCGCGAACCAGTCCGCACAGCAGGCCAACCAGCGGCTGGACCAGCTGGAAAGCCGCGTCCAGCGGATCGAAGGGGCAGCACCGGGTCGCGCGCCGCGCGGCTAGTCGCTCTTGCTCACGTTGTGACGAACGGTTCGAGCCCGGGACTGGTGGCCTTCGCTGGCCACCGGTCTTCTTTCGTCGACCAGTCTTTGTTCTAGGAGCCGTCTCATCCCCATGCGTATACGACCTGCGATCCGGGCCACTTTTTGCACGCTGGTACTGATGTTGGCATTTGCGAGCGTCGGCGTGGCCAGCGCCGAAGATGCCCCCGAGCAACCGCTGGCCGCCGTCGACCAGCTTCCACCAAGCCAGGATGTTTCCCGCACGGTGACTGAACTGGCCGGCTGGGTTGTTGCCACCCGGGACACCGAGGGCTATCCGTTTGCGATCATGGACAAGGCCGCCGCACAGGTGCTCGTGTTCGACGGCGACGGCCGGCTTCGCGGCGCGGCACCTGGGCTCTTCGGTTCGGCGGTCGGCGATCATGCGGCCCCCGGTATCGCCGGTCTTGCGCTTCGCGAAATTCCGGGCCGGGATCGCACCACGCCTGCCGGTCGCTTCGTGGGCGCGTACGGCCCATCGATCGACGCCGGGCGCGTCCTGTGGGTGGACTATGATTCCGCGGTTTCCATGCACCCTACGGCGACTGGCGTCCCGGCCGAGAAGCGTGCCGAACGCCTTGCATCGCCTTCGCCGGACGACAACCGCGTTACCCATGGCTGCATCAATGTCGCGCCCGAGTTCTACGAGGGGATCATCCGTCCGACGTTCGAGCGCGGCGGGGTGTTCTACATCCTGCCGGACACGGAGTCGCTGGCGGAGACCTTCCCGGAGTTCATGCAAAGTCGCGCGACTGCGCAACGCGAGAATGCAATACGCGCCACACCCGCCCAGTGACGGGTGCGTTGGCGCGTCGCCTCTGGTTGGGAGGCAGCGCGGCGTATGACGCTACTGGAGGCCCGGCTTCATCGAAAGGCCCCGCTTCATCGACAAGCGTGCAGCGCGATGCCGCGCCTTGGATGCAGGGGTGGTCCGGTCAGGCGTTACGTCTGATTCCTGGAAGGTCCTCGACCCACGATGGTCGAGGAACATGCGTCCTCCCGGACATCCGCGTCCTCGGCACTGCTCCGTCCAGTTTGCCCTGCGAACAGGCCTGGCAATTCCTTCAAGCCGAAGCGGCTTCGCGGCGCAGCTCACTTCTTGCGTCGGTCTAGATCCGCTTCCCACCGAAAGCCGCCATTTTGCGGAAACCGGCTCAGCGAATCCCATTGCTTTCCTGGCGACCCTGTCAACGGGTTTCGTCGCTCGTCTTGCATTGCCACAATCGCCGTCCCGCCGCGCCTGCGCGGCCGAACCGAATTGACGACGAATGCCCCAGATCGACCCCGTGCTCGCCCGCCGTATCGCCTCCACCATCGCCGACGAGATCGGCGCGCAACCGGCGCAGGCGCAGGCGGCCATCGGGCTGCTTGACGAAGGGGCGACCGTGCCGTTCATCGCCCGCTACCGCAAGGAAGTCACTGGCGGGCTGGACGACATCCAACTGCGTGCGTTGGAAACGCGGCTGTCGTACCTGCGCGAGCTCGAGGAACGTCGCGCGGCCGTGCTGGCCAGCATCGACGAGCAGGGCAAGCTGAGCGACGAGCTGCGTGCCGACATCGAGGCCGCCGACAGCAAGGCGCGACTGGAAGACCTCTACCTGCCGTACAAGCCCAAACGCCGCACGCGTGCGCAGATCGCGCGTGAGGCGGGCCTTGAACCACTGGCCGACGCGTTGCTGGCCGATCCGTCACAGGTTCCGGAGACGGCCGCGGAGACGTATGTCGACGTCGACAAGGGCGTGGCCGATACGAAGGCGGCGCTGGAAGGTGCGCGCGCCATCCTGATGGAGCGCTGGGGCGAGGACGCGGCGCTGGTCGGCGGCCTGCGCAGCTGGCTGCACGAAGTCGGCGTGATCCGTGCGCGCGTGGTCGACGGCAAGCAGGACGCCGGCGCCAAGTACCGCGACTACTTCGACCATGCCGAGGCGCTCTCGAAGATCCCCTCGCACCGCCTGCTGGCGCTGTTCCGGGCGCGCCGCGAAGAGTTCATCACCCTCGACCTTGACCCGGGCAGCGACGCCGAGGCCGGCCACGCCCAGGCCGAGGGCCGTGTCGCCGTGCATGCCGGCATCCGCAACGAGGGCCGTCCGGGCGACAAGTGGCTGCTCGATGCGTGCCGCCTGACGTGGAAGGCCAAGCTGCACCTGCACCTGATGCTCGACCTGTTCGCGCAGGCGCGGGACAAGGCCGAGGCCGAGGCGATCGACGTGTTCGGCGACAACCTCAAGGACCTGCTGCTGGCCGCGCCGGCCGGCCCCAAGGCGGTGCTCGGGCTGGACCCGGGCCTGCGCACCGGCGTCAAGGTCGCCGTGGTCGACCACACCGGCAAGCTGGTCGACACCGCCACCATCTACCCGCACGAACCCAAGCGGCAGTGGGACCAATCCCTGCACGTGCTGCGCGCACTGTGTACGAAGCACGGGGTGGAACTGATCGCCATCGGCAACGGCACGGCGTCGCGCGAGACCGACAAGCTGGCCGGTGACCTGATCAAGCAGGCGCCCGAGTTGAAGATGCAGAAGATCGTTGTGAGCGAGGCGGGCGCGTCGGTGTACTCGGCGTCCGAGTTCGCGTCGAAGGAATTCCCCGGCCTGGACGTATCGCTGCGCGGCGCGGTGTCGATCGCACGCCGCCTGCAGGACCCGCTGGCCGAGCTCGTCAAGATCGAGCCCAAGGCCATCGGCGTGGGCCAGTACCAGCACGACGTCGACCAGTACCGCCTGGCCAAGGCGCTGGACGCGCGCGTGGAGGACTGCGTCAACGCGGTCGGCGTGGACCTCAACACCGCCTCGGCCGCGCTGCTGGGACGCGTCTCTGGCCTGTCGTCCACCGTCGCCGAGAATATCGTCGTCTACCGCGACCAGAACGGGGCGTTCGCCGACCGCAAGGCGCTGCTCAAGGTGCCGCGGCTGGGCGAGAAGACGTTCGAGCAGTGCGCCGGCTTCCTACGCATCACCGGCGGCGCACAGCCTCTGGATGCGTCGTCGGTCCACCCCGAGGCCTACCCGGTGGTAGAGCGGATCGTGCGCGACTGCGGCCGCGAGTTGAAATCGCTGATGGGCGATGCCGCGTTCCTGCGGGGCATCAAGCCCGAGGTCTATACCGATGAGACCTTCGGCGTGCCCACCGTTCGCGACATCCTGAAGGAGCTGGAAAAGCCCGGCCGCGACCCGCGTCCGGAGTTCAAGGCCGCGCGCTTTGCCGACGGTGTGGAGGACATCAAGGACCTCAAGCCGGGGATGATCCTGGAGGGGGTGGTCAGCAACGTCGCCGCGTTCGGCGCCTTCGTCGACATCGGCGTGCACCAGGACGGGCTGGTCCACATCTCCGCGCTGTCGGACCGCTACGTCAAGGATCCGCGCGAGGTGGTCAAGGCCGGCGACGTGGTCAAGGTTCGGGTGCTGGAAGTGGACGTGGCGCGCAAGCGCATCGCCCTGACGCGGCGTCTTGATGATGCGGTGCCGCCGGCGGGCGCCGCGAACGCCGCGGGCGAGAACCGTAGCGGTCGAGGCCCGCGCGATGCGCGCGGCAATGGCGGGCGCCAGGGCACGCCGCGAGACGCGGGCGGCAATCCCACGGCACGCCTTGGCAGCACTGCGCCGCCGGCCAACAACGCTTTGGCTGCCGCCTTCGCCAAGGCCCGCAAGAGCTGAGCCCTGCAGGAGCGGCTTCAGCCGCGATCTGAAGTCGGCGTGTTTGGTTGTGGATCCGTTCGCGGCTGAAGCCGCTCCTACAGTTCGGGCGGCGCGCAGTTCCGTGAGGTTGTAGGAGCGACGTGAGTCGCGACCTTGAGCCGGGTTTAGGTCGCGATTTACGTCGCTCCTACATCGGGGGCGGCGTTTCGGACTCGAACAACCCGCTCTGCTGGGCGTGCGTGTCGGCATCGACGAAGCCCGACAGTCCTACGCCGACCAGCCGGTAGCGCGTATGCGCCGGCAGCTCGACACGGCCGCGCAGGTCGCAGGCCAGCGCACCGAGCGACGTGGCCGAATCCGGCATGACCGGCGGCGTCAGGCTGCGGGTCAGGATGCGGAAGTCGGACGTCTTGAGCTTGAGCACCACCGTGCGTGCCAGCCGCGGGTGCGGCGACTGCAGCTCGCGCTGGTAGCCGGCCCACGTCTTCTCCGCCAACCGTGTGATGTCCGGCGCCAGCGCGTCCAGCGGCAGGTCCTCGGCGAAGGTGTCCTCCGAGGAGATCTGCATGGTCGGGCGCTCGGGCTGCACCGGGTGGTCGTCGATGCCCAGCGAGAGTTCGTGCAGCCGACGGCCCCAGCGGCCGAAGCGCTGCTCCAGTTCGGCCACGGGGATGCCGCGCAGGTCGCCCACCGTCGCTACGCCCAGTTCCGCCAATCGCCGCTCCATGACCTGGCCGACGCCGGGCAGGCGGCCGACCGGGAGCGGCGTCAGGAACTGCTCGATGCGATGCGGGCGCAGCACGAACTGCCCGTCGGGCTTGTTCCAGTCGCTGGCGATCTTGGCCAGGAATTTGTTGGGCGCGACCCCGGCCGAGGCCGTCAGTGCGGTCTCCTTACGGATCTGCGCGCGGATCGCCTCGGCGGTGGCGGTCGCGGTGGGCAGCCCGGTCTTGGTGGAGGTGACGTCCAGGTAGGCCT
>MIDV01000142.1:26162-36368 GCA_001830245.1 Lysobacterales bacterium RIFOXYA1_FULL_69_10
AGATCTCGCGCACCTGGCGCGAGACCGCCTTGTAGCGCGTGAAGTCGGGCGGCATGAACACCGCCTGCGGACACAGTCGCTCGGCCCGCACCGCCGGCATCGCCGAGCGCACGCCGAAGGTCCGGGCTTCGTAGCTGGCCGCGCACACCACCGAACGCGACCCACGCCACGCCACCACCACGGGGCGGCCGCGCAGCGACGGGTCGTCGCGTTGCTCGACCGACGCGTAGAACGCGTCCATGTCGACGTGGATGATCTTGCGTGGGGCGTGCACGAGTGGCGTAGGACGAGCGCGGGGCAGGGGGGTCGCCGCCATGGTAGCGGTCCGTCCGGGTCGCGACGGGTGCCGTGGGTTGCGTCGCTCTTGGGCTGACGCCGGCAAGCCGGCACACTGGCGGACATGCCTGTCGATCCCCGCTGTTCCCCTTGCGTCACGCGCCTCGCCACCTGCCTGGCGCTGGCCCTGCCCACGCTCGCATCCGCACAGGACTCCGCTCCGGACGCTGCCACGCTCGACCGGGTGCAGGTGATAGGCGCCTCGCGCCCGCTGTCGCGCTTCCCCGGTGCCGTGGATGTCGTCGATGGCGCGGACCTGCGTAACGGGCAGGCGCAGGTCAACCTCTCCGAGGCGCTGTCGCGCGTGCCCGGTGTCACCGTGCGCAACCGCGGCAACTACGCGCAGGACCTGCAGGTGCAGAGCCGTGGTTTCGGTGCGCGCTCGACCTTTGGCATCCGCGGGCTGGAACTGGTGGTCGACGGCATCCCCGCATCGGCCGCCGATGGGCAGGGGCAGGCGGCCAACTTCGCGCTGTCGTCGCTGGAGCGCATCGAGGTGCTGCGCGGCCCGCTGGCGCTGCAGTACGGCAACGCGGCGGGCGGCGCGATCATCGGGCGTACCGAGCCGTCCGGCACGCGTGCGCACGAGGCCAGCGCATGGCTGGGCAGCCATGGCAGCCATCGCACCGGCGTGCGGGCCGACCTGCCGGCCGAAGACGCCCGCTGGCGCAGTCGCTGGCATGCCAGCCACTTCGTCAGCGACGGCGAGCGTCCGCACAGCCGCGCCGAGCGCCTGCATGCTGGCGCGGTGGGCGAGTGGCAGGCGACGCCGGCCGGCAGGCTGCGACTGGTCGCGGACGTCCTGTCGCAGCCGTGGACGCAGGACCCGCTGGGCCTGACGCGCGAGGCCTGGGAGCGCGATGCATACGGCACCGACCCCGTGGCGCTGCGCTTCAACACGCGCAAGCGCATCGACAACCGCCAGGCCGGCGTCCAGTGGGACGTGCAGGGCGATCGACGCGAGTGGTGGCTGCACGGCCATGGCATCGCCCGCGACATCGAGCAATACCTGTCGATCCCGCCGGTGGCGCAGGCGGCCCCCACCAGTGCCGGTGGCGTCATCGACCTGTCGCGGCGGTCGACGGGCGTGGACGCCGGCCACCGCTGGATCGGCGACCGCGTTGCGCTGTCATTGGGTGTCTCGCTGGCGAGGCTGGACGAGGCGCGCCGCGGCTACGAGAACTTCGTCGGCGAGCAGGTCGGGATCCGCGGCGCGTTGCGGCGCGACGAAGACAACCGGGTGGACAGTCGCGACCTGCACGGCACGGTCGACGTCGCGCTGGACGACGCGTGGACGCTGCTGGCCGGCGTGCGCCACAGCCGGCTGGACTTCGAAAGCCGCGACCGCTACTTCGCCCCGGGCAATGGTGACGACAGCGGCGCGCTGGCGTTCCGCGAAACCTCGGGCTCGGTGGGCATTGCGCACGCCTTCGGCGATGGCGAGGTGTTCGCCAGCGTCGGCCGCGGCTTCGAAAGCCCGACCGTCAACGAGCTGGCGTATCGGCCCGATGGCGGGGCCGGGTTCAATCGACTGGATGCCGCGCGATTCGACAGCGGCGAGGTGGGCCTGCGCTGGCGGTGGCATGGCGCACGCGTTGGCGCGACGGCGTACCGGATCGATGGCCGCGGCGAGATCGTTCCGGCCGACAGCCGCGGCGGGCGTTCCAGCTTCGCCAACGCCGGCCGGACGCGACGCGAGGGCGTCGAGCTGTCGCTGGCCGGCGACCTGTCGCCTGCGTGGTCGTATGCGATCGCCGCCAACGCGTTGGACGCCACTTTTCGTGATGCCTACGCCTACAGCGCGACCAGCGGAGGCACGACCGAGACGCGCACCGTGGCAGCCGGCAACCGCGTGCCCGGCATCCCGCGCACGGACGCGTTCGTCGAACTCGCATGGCGCGAAGGCAGCGGCAGGTGGGGCGCGGCGCTGGAAGCGCGCGCCAGCGGTCCGGTGGCGGTGGACGACCGCAACACCGACGCCGCACCCGGGTACGCGCGGTTCGACCTGCGCCTGGAATGGCGGCCGCGTGCGCGCGGCTGGTTCGGCTTCGCACGAGTCGACAACCTGCTTGAGCGCGATCACGTCGGTTCGGTCATCGTCAACGACGGCAACGGGCGCTTCTTCGAGCCGGGGCCGGGGCGTGCGGTGATGGTGGGGCTGGGGTGGCGGGACGCGGCGGTGGAGTGATGCCACCACGGTCTTTGTAGGAGCGGCTTCAGGCGCGATTGATGCCCCCCGCACCGCCTCTTGCAGGAACACCATTTTTCGTGGCCACGTCACCTCGGCAGGCTCGGTCGCGACTTACGTCGCTCCTACAAGGGAGGGTGGTATGCGCGGCTGGCGTGCATCGCGGCTGAAGCCGCTCCTACAGGGCGGGCGTCAGGCGCGCTCAAACTCCGGCGCCTCGCGCGTGGAGTGCAGCACTTCCACGCAGCCCTCCGGCAACCGCGTTGGCGCCGTGCCCGCCAGCAGCGACAGCAGGCCGGAGCGGTCCACCGACGGCCCGGGCATCACCGCCACCCACGCGTTCTTGCCGGAGGACTTGGCGGCGTACAGGGCCCGATCGGCCAGGCTCACGCTCTGCTCCCAGTCCCCCAGCGCCGGCCAGCGCGTCGACAGCGGCCACGGTGCGACGCCGATGGAGGCAGTGATGACGAGGGTGCGTCCGTTGGCCAGCTCGATTGGCGTGCCTGCGATGATGTCGCGGATGCGTTCGGCCAGGCCGGGCGCGTCGGGGAGGTGGGCATCGCGTGCCACCAGCAGGAACTCCTCGCCGCCCCAGCGCACGAGGATGTCGTTCTCGCGGCAGACATGGCGCAGCCGTCGCGCGACCTCCACCAGCACTTCGTCGCCCACCTGGTGGCCGTGGCCATCGTTGATGCGCTTGAAGTCGTCGATGTCGATCATGCAGAACAGCACGCAGTGGCCGTTGTGGCCCGGCTGCCCGACGCCGGCGATGAAGGCCGGGCCTTCACGGTCGAGCCACTCCTGCAGGTCGCGGCGGTTGGACACCTGCGTCAGCGGATCGGTGCGCGTGGCCTGCTCGAGCTGTTCGTTGCTCTGCACCAGCATGCGGTTGGCCTGCTTGAGCGCGTCGGTGCGCTCGGCGACGGTCAGGTTGAGGCGCTCGATCTGCAGCCGCTTCTGCCGCGCCTGCGCGCGCAGCCGCCAAACCAGCGCCAACATCAGCAGCACGCCGAGCAGGGCGTAGACCGCGTAGGCCAGCGGGTGGCGCCAGGGCGGCGGCTGCATCACCAGCAGCAGTTGCCGGCTGGGCCCGAAGTGGCCGTCACGGCCGGCCGCCTGCACCTCCAGCGGATACTCGCCCGGCGGCAGGTAGCTCAGAAGCACGTTGGCCTGCGCGGCGGCAGGGTAGACCCAGTCGTCGTAGTGGCCGGCGATGCGATAGCGCAGGCGCGCTGCATTGGGCGCAGCGTGGTCCATCGCCACCAGGTCCAGCGAGAACACGCGGTCGCGGTGGCCCAGTTCGATCAGGTCGGCATAGGCCACCTCCGGGGTGATGGCATGCTGGCCGGGCATCTGCGGCCCCTGGCGGCCCAGTACGCGCAACCCGGTGATGACCGGCGTGGCCGGCGGGCTGGCGGTCGGCAGGCGATCGGGCTGCAGGATGTCCAGCCCGTCGGTGCCGCCCAGGTAGAGCAGGCCGTCGCTGTCCATGAAGCCGGCGCCGCTGTTGTATTCGAGGTTGAACAGGCCGTCCGCGCGGTCCAGCGCCTGCACCACGCCGGTGGCCGGGTCGTACACGCTGATGCCGTAGTTGGTGCTCAGCCAGAGGCGGCCGCCGGCATCGGGATGGATGCGGTAGACCACGTTGTTGGACAGTCCGTCGCGCGCGGTGATCGCGCGCGCATCCCCGGTATCGCGGTCGAGCCGGACCAGACCGCCGGAGAACGAACCCAGCCAGATCGCGTCCGCATCGGCGTGCAGCGACCAGATCGAATCGTGCGGCAGGCCGCCGTTGCCGGTGTGCAGGCGGTGGATACGGCCGTCCGGGTCCCAGCGGTAGGCACCGTTCTCGTTGCTGCCGATCCACAGCCGGCCTGTGTCGTCGCGCAGCAGGCTGGTCAGGAACACGCCGTTCAGCGCGTCCGGGATGCCGTCCATGTCGAGTTGGCCGTCGCGCAGACGGGCGAGCCCAGCGCGCGTGGCGACCCACACGGTGTCGCCTTCGACCAGCAGGTCGGTGACGTGCGGGTTTGGCAGTTCGGGCGCCGGTCGTGCCGACAGATCGGGCGACAGCCGCCACACGCCGCGGTGGCTGCCGATCCACCAACCACGGCTGCGTGCCGGCGCAATCGCACGGATCTGGGTGCCGGCCAGTGCCTCGATGGCGTGCCACTCGCCGTCTGGTGCGTTCTGCACGACGAGGCCGGCGTCGGTGCCCACCAGCAGGCGTTGGCCATCCACTCGCAGGCTGCGCAGGCTGCGCGATGGCCAGTCCGCCATCTGCGAGGCATCGACGCGCTCGCGCCGGATCAGCGGCGACAACGCGCGTGCGCGGTACAGGCCGCTGGTCGCGCTGCCCAGCCACAGCACGCCGGAGCGGTGCAGGTGCATGCGGGTGATCGCGCTTTCCACCGGCGTGTCGGTGGTGAGCCGTACCGGGTCGGTCAGCGCGGACGTGGTGGTGAATACCGCGCCATCGGCATAGCCCAGCCACCAGCCCTTGCCGTCGGGGCGGCGCAGCATGGACGTTAGCTCCACGGCGCCGTCGCGCAGCGCCGTGGCGGGTACATGGCGTTGCACGGCGCCGGCGGTATCGACCTTGAACAGCCCGTGGCTATTCGTGCCCAGCCACAGCGATTCGCCCTCGACCGCCATCCCGACGCAGCCCGGCCTACCGGGCAGTCCGGCCACGACCGAGGTGACCGAGGGCAGCGCGAGCCGCCACACGCGGCACTGCGCGTCGAGCGCGAAACCGGGCGTGCCAGGTGAAGCCGCTCCCGTGTCGCCCATGTGCGCCATCGCCACGACCGGTGCCGTGGTGCCGGCGCGCGTGGCCTTGGACACGCGGGCATCAACGCGGTAGACCCCGTTGGCCGTGCCCAGCCACGCGCCGTTATCGTCGTCCAGCAGGATCGCGGTGATGGTGGGGTGGCCCAGGCCCTGCGCGGTCCCCAGTCGAACGTGCGTTCGCAGTCGCAGGTCGATGACTTCCAACCCCGCGTCGTTGGTGCCGACCCAGAGGCGCGAACGGCCGTCCACCGCCAGCGACTCGATGCTGCTGCTGACCAGCGCGCCGTCGTCGCCGGGGATGGTCCGGTACACGGTGAAACGGTGGCCGTCGAAGCGGTTGAGGCCTTCCTGCGTGCCCACCCACAACAGGCCGCGGTCATCCTCGGCCAGTGCGGTTACCGCGTGCTGGGAGAGTCCCTCGTCCGGCGTATAGCGCTCGAGACTGAGGAAGGGCGGGGCGTCGGCCGCGACCACGGGCACGGCGGCTGGCACGCACCACGCCAGCGCTGCGGCAAGGGCCGTTCTGGCGCCGATCCGACTGTCTACCCGATGCCCCCGCATCCGTACCCCCGGCTCCGCGGTCGCCCGCGTCGTCGCAGTGTGGCCCGATGGGCTGTCCGGCGCCAGTCGGCGGGCTCAGACCACGCCGAACGCGTAGAACAGCCCGATCACCACGAACACCGCCAGCGTCTTGATGATGGTGATGGCGAAGATGTCCTTGTAGGCCTGCCGGTGGGTCAGCCCCGTGACCGCCAGCAACGTGATGACCGCGCCGTTGTGGGGCAGGGTGTCCATGCCACCCGAGGCCATCGAGGCCACGCGGTGCAGCACCTCCATCGGGATGCCGGCTGCATTCGCGTTGGCGATGAACGTGTCGGCCATCGCCGCCAGTGCGATCGACATGCCGCCCGAGGCCGAGCCGGTGATGCCGGCCAGCGCGGTCACGGTAAATGCCTCGTTGACCAACGGGTCGGGAATTGCCCCGAGCGCATTGGCGACGACAAGGAAGCCGGGCAGCGCGGCGATCACCGCGCCGAAGCCGTATTCGGACGCGGTGTTCATGGCCGCCAGCAACGCGCCGCCGATGGCGGTCTTCGTGCCTTCGGCGAAGCTTGCGATCACCGGCTTCCACGCGAACGCGAGCACGGTGAGGATGCCCACCAGCAGCGCGCCCTGGACGGCCCAGATCGCCGCGACGCGCGAGACTTCCTGCACCACCGGAGCGGCATCGCCGATCACCGCGGGCGTGAAGCTGTGGCTGTCGCCGTAGAGCCGCGGGATCCAGTCGGTGAACAGCTTGTTGGCCACGCCCACCAGCACCAGCGGCAGGATCGCCACCAGCGGGTGCGCCAATGCGCTGCCGGCGAAGGCGGCCGGTTCGTTGACCAGCGGCGCATCGCCCGCATACCCCTCGCCGGCAGCGGCGGCCTTGCGGCGTCGCGACTCCAGGTACACGAGGCCCACGACGAGGATGAACACGCCGCCCAGCGTGCCCAGCACCGGCGCGGCCCACGAGTCGGTGCCGAAGAACGTGGTCGGGATGATGTTCTGGATCTGCGGCGTGCCCGGCAGCGCGTCCATGGTGAACGTGAAAGCACCCAGCGCGATGGTGCCGGGGATCAGGCGCTTGGGGATGTCGCTCTGGCGGAACAGTTCGGCGGCGAACGGGTACACCGCGAATACGACAACGAACAGCGACACGCCGCCGTAGGTCAGCAGCGCGCACACCGCGACGATCGACAGCATCGCGCGCTGGGCGCCGAACAGGCGGATGGTCGCGGCCACGATTGACTTGGAAAAGCCCGACACCTCGATCAGCTTGCCGAACACCGCGCCCAGCAGGAACACCGGGAAATACAACTTGAGGAAACCGACCATCCTGTCCATGAACAGGCCGGTGAACATCGGCGCGACCAGCGACGGGTCGGTCAGCAGCACCGCGCCCAGGGCGGCGACCGGCGCGAACAGGATGACGCTGTAGCCGCGGTAGGCCACGAACATCAGGAAGGCCAGCGCGGCCAGCACGATCAGGAATGCCATTGCCTCTCCGTCGACGCGGCCGGGGCGGAACGCGCGCCCGGCTCGATGCGGCGCAGTCTCGGTGGCGCGGGGCCGGCGCGGGCATTGTCCGAACGTACAACTGCGGTGCCGGCCGGGCGCACCTACCGTGCACGGCATGGCGGCGTGGACCGCCAACCGACATGCCACCGACTCGCACCTGGGGAGAGACATCGCGATGGGCCGTATCGACAAGACCCGCAAGCACCTGAGCCTGGCCATCGCCGGCGCGTTGATGGCCTCGGCGGCCCCTGCCGCATGGGCGCAGGAGACCGCCGCCGGCGAGCCGGCCGTCGACGAGGCACGCACGCTCGGCGCGGTCACCGTCACCGCCCGCAAGCGCGAGGAGACGTTGCAGGAGGTGCCCGTCGCGGTCACCGCCTTCACCCCGGAGGCACTGGATCGCCTCGGCGTGGAGGACCTGGGCGACCTCGATGCACAAGTCCCCAACCTGACGATCTATGCCGCACGCGGGTCCAGCAGCACCATCACCGCCTACATCCGTGGCGTCGGTCAGTCCGACCCGCTGTGGGGCGTGGACCCGGGTGTCGGCATCTACCTGGACGACGTCTACATCGCGCGTCCGCAGGGCGCGCTGCTGGACGTGTTCGACGTGGAGCGCGTGGAAGTGCTGCGCGGCCCGCAGGGCACGCTGTACGGCAAGAACACCATCGGCGGCGCGATCAAGTACATCTCGCGCGGCCTGCCCGCGGCCACTGACGGCTTCGCCTCGCTGACGGTCGGCAACCACGGCCAGCTGGACGTCAAGGCCGCGCTGGGCGGTGCCATCGGCGGCAACGACGCGCTGCGGGCGCGCGTGGCCGTGGCCAGCCTCAACAACGACGGCTTCGGCGAGAACACCGTCACCGACCAGCCGGTCAGCGACAAGGAAATCCTCGCCCTGCGCGCGCAACTGGGCGCCTACGTCAGCGAGGACCTGGACATCCAGTTCGCGCTGGACTGGATGGACGACCAGTCCGGCGTGCGCGGCGCGAAGATGCTCGCGCCCAACCGCTTCGCGCCGGCGTTTGCACCGATGGACAGCCGCTACGACGTGCGCAACGGCATGCCCAACGTCAACGACACCACCATCGCCGGCGCATCGGCCACGGTGAACTGGCGCGCCAATGACGACTGGGGCTTCAAGTACGTGCTGGCCAAGCGCGAGTCCGACACCGAAACCAACATCGACTTCGACACCACGCCGGCCACCATCGCCGACGTCAAGGCGTACTACAGTGACGAGCAGGTCAGCCACGAGCTGCAGGCCAACTACGACGCCGGCGGCCGCGCCCGCGGCGTGATGGGCCTGTACGCCTTCGACGGCGAGGCCGGTGGACAGGTGCTCAACAACTTCTTCGGGCTGCTGTTCGGCGACACCCAGGGCACGGTGTTCACCGAGAGCGTCGCGCTGTACGCGGACTGGACGTTCGACCTGACAGATCGCCTCGCGCTGGGCGTGGGCGCGCGCTACACGGACGAGGACAAGAACGCGGTGGTCTTCAACCAGGGCTACACCGATGCCACGTTCACGACGCCGACCGGCGTGGTGGCAGCGGACTTCGACAAGACCATCAACTTCACCAACACCTCGCCGAAGGTCTCGCTGGACTACCAGGTCACGCCCGACGTGATGGTCTACGGCAGCGCTTCGCGCGGGTTCAAGTCGGGTGGCTACAACATCCGCGCGCAGGCCACGGCCGTGCCGCGCTCGGCCGAGCCCTTCGACGACGAGGTGGTGGACAGCTTCGAGGTGGGCACCAAGATGGGCTTCCTCGAGCAGACGCTGTTCCTCAACCTGTCGGCGTTCCACAACAAGTACGAGGACATCCAGCTGTCGGTGTTCACGTCCTACGACAGTGATGGCGACGGCACCAACGACGCGTTCTTCGGCGACTTCACCAACGCCGGCTCGGGCACCGTCAACGGCGCGGAAGTCGAATACCAGTGGCTGCCGACGTCCAACTGGCTGATCGCCGGCAACCTGGCGTGGCTGGACGCGCAGTACGACGAGTTCCTTTACGCCGGCCAGAACATCGCCGACGAGCAGGCGTTCACCAATGCCCCGGAGTTCTCCGGCGCAGTCAACGTCGAGTACCGCACCGACCTTGCGAGCGGTGGCGACATCGCCGCCCGCCTGGGCTACAGCTACCAGAGCGAGGTGGTCGCCACCACCGAGATCGTCCGCAGCGGCGCGCTGCCGATCACGCAGGACGGCTACGGCCTGGTCAACGCCGGCCTGACATGGCGTAGCGGTGGGCCGTGGACGGTGACGCTGCAGGGCAGCAACCTGGCCGACAAGGAATACCGTACGACGGGGTACAATCTCGATGCAGCCCTGGGCGTACTGACCGGGTTCTATGGGCCGCCACGTCAGTACAGTGTGTCGGTACGCTACGACTTCTGACCGACCCCGAAGCGGTCGGAGGACAGCGGCGGCGGGCTTGTCCCGCCGCCGCTGTATTTGTTTTTGGCGGCGCGAAGTAACTCTCCGCGACCTTTGTAGGAGCGACGTGAGTCGCGACCACGCCATCGCGCGCGCCAGCGCCAGGCGCGAAGAACGCCCATCCACCCCTGTAGGAGCGGCTTCAGCCGCGATCGGTTGCCTGCGTCCCTACGCCCACTCCTGTTCGCGGCTGAAGCCGCTCCTACAAAAGCCCGGGACGCCACGCCCCCCTTTGCCCCGATAATGCCCCGCAGGCCAGGGGGCGACGTTCGATGACACGCACGGGCAGGGGACGATGCTGAGCTTCACCGCGGTGGCACTGGCCAGCGTTGCCTGGCTGGCGGTGATGTTCGCGGCCGCGCTCTACGCCGAACGCCATCCCGCGACC
>MIDV01000142.1:36377-40306 GCA_001830245.1 Lysobacterales bacterium RIFOXYA1_FULL_69_10
CACTGGCACCACGTCTATGCGCTGTCGCTGGCGGTGCACTGCACCTCGTGGACCTTCTACGGCACCGTGACGCAGGCCGCGCGCTACGGCTGGCCGCTGCCGCCGACGTTCCTTGGCGCCATCGTGCTCTACGCGCTGGCGGTCGCCTTCATGGTCCGGCTGGTGCGGCTGGCGCGCGAGACCAACGCCACATCCCTGGCTGACCTCATCGCCACGCGGCTGGGCAAGGACGCATGGCTGGCGGCGACGGTCACATTGGTGGCGGCGCTCGGGTTGATCCCGTACATCGCGTTGCAGCTCAAGGCCGTGGCGATGAGCTTCGCCATGCTGACCACGCGCGACGCGGGCGGGCCGGTCGCGCCGGTCTGGCAGGACAGCGCGCTGTACGTCGCGCTGGCGATGGCGCTGTTCGCGATGCTGTTCGGCACGCGCCGCGCATCGGCCGCCGAGCACAACCGTGGCCTGGTGCTGGCGATGGCGATGGAGTCGGTGTTCAAGCTGGCGGCGATGCTGGCGATCGGCGCCTTCGTCTGGCTCGGGCTGGACGCGCTGCCCGACGCGCCGGTCGCGCCATTGGCCGCCGAGCCCGCGGGCGGCTTCGCGCCGCTGGTGCTGCTGGGTGCGCTGGCGATGTTCATCCTGCCGCACCAGTTCCACGTCGCGGTGGTGGAGTGCCGCGACGAATCGCACGTGCGCACCGCGCGTTGGCTGTTTCCCCTTTACCTGGTGCTGATTGCATTGCCGGTGCTGCCGCTGGCCAAGGCCGGCAGCGTGCTGCTGGGCGGCAGCGTGCCGTCGGACCTGTATGTGCTGGCGCTGCCGCTGTCGCAGGGGTTCGAGGGGCTGGCGCTGTTCGCGTTCCTGGGCGGCCTGAGCGCGGCGACCGGCATGGTGGTGGTCAGCACGCTGACCTTGAGCCTGATGATCGGCAACCACTGGTTTGCGCCGAGCCTGCTGCGTGGCGCATGGGCGCGCAACGACGGCAGCGACCTGCGCGGCTCGGTGCTGGCGCTGCGCCGCACCGGCATCGTGGTGATCATGCTGCTGGCGTGGGCCTACAGCCGGCTGGTGGCGGGCAGCGAGGCACTGGCGGATGTGGGCGCGGTGTCGTTCTCGGCACTGGCGACGCTGACGCCGGCGCTGGCGTTCGCGGTATGGCGCCCGCAGACGCCGCCGCGGGCCGCCGTGGCCGGCGTGCTGGCGGGATTCGCTGCATGGGCCTGGGTGCTGCTGGTGCCGATGGTGCTGGCCGCGCGCGGGCTTGCGCCGGACTGGCAGCAGACCGGTCCGTGGCAGTTGGCCTGGCTGGCGCCGGATGGTCTGTTCGGGCTGACCGGCTGGAGCCGCCTCGGCCGCGCAGTGGGCGCCAGCCTGTTCGTCGGTACGGCCGTTACCGTGCTGTTCCCGGTCTGGCGACGCGACCGGCCGCGGCATGCGCGGCGGGGCCTGGATGCACGGACACTGCGTGATGCCGGCCTGCGCTTCCTGCCGCGCGAATCGGTGGCCGCACTGCTGCAGGATGCGCCCGCCACGGGACCGGTGCCTGCGCGCGCGGAGGCGGGTATCGAACGGGAGCTGGCCGCGGTACTCGGGTCGGCATCGGCCCGCGTGCTACTGGACGCGGCGCGCCGCGAAGCCGGACGCGACCTCGACACCGTCGCGCAGATCGTCGGCGAAGCCTCGGCCGACCTGCGCTTCAACCAGCGCGTGCTGGAGGCTGCGCTGCAGAACATGAGCCAGGGCATCAGCGTGGTCGACGCGCAGTTGCGGCTGGTGGCATGGAACCGTCGCTACGCGGAGCTGTTCGAATTCCCCGAAGCACTGTTGCAGGTGGGGCGACCCATCGCCGACCTGTCGCGCTGGGCGCTGCAGCGGTTGCCGCCCGCCCATGCGCCAGCCCCGGTGGGCGGCGAGCTGGACCGCGCGCTGCACCGCCGGCTGGCCTTCATGCAGGCCGGCACTCCGCACCTGTCCGAGCGCGTGCTCGCGGACGGCAGCATCATCGAGATCCGCGGCAACCCGATGCCGGGCGGTGGCTTCGTCGCCACGTTCACCGACGTGACCGATTTCCGTCGCGCCGAGGCCGCGCTGATCGAGGCCAACGAAACACTCGAACAGCGGGTGGAGACGCGCACCGCCGATCTGGAGATCGCCAAGCGCGAGGCCGAACGCGCCAACGAGGCAAAAGGCCGGTTCCTCGCAGCCATCGGCCACGACCTGATGCAGCCGCTGCATGCCGCGCAGCTGTTCACCGACGCGCTGGGCAAGCAACTGCACGAGCCCGCGCAGCGCGAATCGATCCACCGCATCGAAGGCGCGCTGGACTCCACCGGCGACCTGCTCACCGGCCTGCTGGACATGTCGCGGCTGGAAGGCGGCGCGCTGGAGCCGCAGTTGCGCGACTTCCCGCTGGCCGACGTGCTGGAACCGCTGGCCGCGCAGTTCGGCGCCATCGCCGCCGCGCGTGGACTGCAGCTCGACCATGTGCCGACGACCGGTTGGACGCGCAGCGACCCGCAATTGCTGCGTCGCGTGGTGCAGAACTTCCTGGCCAACGCGGTGCGCTACACGGTGTCGGGCCGCGTGCTGCTGGGCGTGCGCCGCGTGGGCGGACGGTGGCGGGTCGAGGTGCACGACACCGGGCCGGGGATCGAGCCGGCGCAGCAGGCGGTGATCTTCGAGGAGTTCCGCCGTGGCGTGGATGCGCCGGGTCAGGGCCTTGGCCTGGGCCTGTCGATTGCCGAGCGCATGGCGCAGCTGCTGGGCGCGCCGGTGTCACTGCGCAGCCGCGTGGGCGTCGGCACGGTGTTCGCCATCGACCTGCCCCGGGTGGAGCGCGAACGCCGCGCGACCCTGCCGGCGATCACCGCGCCGCGTGGCCTTTGCGGCACGCGCGTGCTGGTCGTCGACAACGACCCCGCGGCCCTGGACGCCGTCGCCGGCCTGCTGCGGGGTTGGGGCTGCGTGGTGTCGACCGCAACGGACCGTGCGGGTGCGGACCGGTCGATGGCCGCCGCGCCGGCCGAATTGTGGCTGTTCGACTACCACCTCGATGCAGGCGATACCGGCGTGGCGATGGCGCGCGACCTTGCCAGGCATCACGGCGCGCGCCCGACGCTGATCGTCAGCGCGGATGGCGGTGCGGCGGTCCGCGGCGATGTGCTGGAGGCGGGGCATGCGTTGCTCGCCAAGCCCCTCAAGCCGCTGGCGCTGAAGTCGGTGCTCGACCGGCTGCTGGCGGCACGCGAGGTGCGCGGCGAAGTCACCGCCTGACGATCGCCACGGCACCTGTAGGAGCGGCTTCAGCCGCGAACCGGAACCGTGCGCCTGCGTGCTGACCCGATCGCGGCTGAAGCCGCTCCTACAGGGGCTACGGCTCCTTGCAGGAGCGACGTAAGTCGCGACCGCGTCAGTACATGAGCCGGCGAGCGTCGCGACTCACGTCGCTCCTACATGCGTTGCGGCGACGCGCCGTCGCCCAGCGCGACTCAGCCTTCCATCTGCCGCGCCGGATCGCTCAGCTCCAGCTCGCGCAGCACCACGCCGGCCTGGGTGCGGTTGCGCACGCCGAGACGCTCGAAGATCGCCGACAGGTGCGCCTTGACCGTGCGCTCCTGCACGTCGAGGCGGTCGGCGATCTGCTTGTTGAGCAGGCCCTGCGCCACCAGCGTCAGCACGCGGAACTGCTGGGGCGACAGGCTGGCCAAGCGCGCGGCGAGGTCGGCGTCGGCGCGGCTGCTTTGCGTCCGCGACACGGCCGCGCGCAGTCCCGGCGGCAACCATTGCTCACAGGCCAGCACCGCGCGGATCGCATCGCGCAGCTCGTCCAGGCCGGTGCTCTTGGGCAGGTAGCCGGCCGCGCCGTGGTCCAGTGCGCGCCGGACAACGCGCGGGTCGTCGTTGGCCGACACCACCACCACCGCCACGCC
>MIDV01000142.1:40365-49226 GCA_001830245.1 Lysobacterales bacterium RIFOXYA1_FULL_69_10
CCTCGACCGCGGCATGGCGCAGCGCGGCGCGGAACAGCGGGTGGTCGTCGGCGATCAGCAGCGTGGGCATCCGGGCAGCCTACCAAGCACGCGGCCCGACAGGCGCGCGACGGCGTGGTACGAAAGTACGATGGGTCGCGCGTGGTGGCTTGCTAGGCTGCCGCGATGACCACCAATCAGATCGTGCGCGCGCCCCGGCCCGCGCTTGCCGCCGCACTGCTTTCAGGCCTCGTGCTCGCCGCAACCGGCTGCGCCGGCCTGGCCCCCACCGGACCCGACCCCGTGCCCGACTTCGACCGATTGCAGGCGACCACGCACCGGGACGGCGACGACCTGCTGACGGCGGGTCTTGGACTGACCGGCCTGCAGTCGATGGCGCCACCCGCGTTCGCCGACCCGTCCGCACCCACGCCGGGCGAACTGCGCCGGCGTGCGATCTGGAGCAACTGGCGCGGCATCGCCGACCTCTCGCCCGGGGGTGGCTACGGTTCGGTCTACGGCAGCGTTGCCGACGTGCCCGGGCGCGAGTTCACTGCGTTGGCCAAGGTGGACGGCGCACGCCACCCGCACCGCGTGCTGGTGCAGGTGCCGGACGCGTTCGACCGCGACCGCCGCTGCGTGGTGGTGACGGCGTCCTCGGGCTCGCGCGGCGTCCATGGCGCCATCGCGGTCGCCGGTGCCTGGGGCCTTCCGAAGGGCTGCGCGGTGGCATACACAGACAAGGGCGCGGGTACCGATTACTTCGACCTGGACGCGGGGCAGGGCGTCGCGGTCGATGGACGCATCGCATCGGCAATCGACGGCGGCCTGGCGTTCGCACCCGATGCGCCGGCCGGTGGCGCCGGCGTGCGCGGCGTGGCGGTCAAGCATGCGCACTCCGGCGACAACCCGGAGGCGGACTGGGGCCGGCACGTCCGCCAGGCGGCGCAATTCGCGCTGCAGGTCCTGGATGAAGCGGTGCCGCAGGCCGCGCCGTTCACCTTCGACAATACGCGTGTCATCGCGGTCGGTATTTCCAATGGCGGCGGCGCGGTACTGCGCGCGGCGGAACTCGAAGGCGAGTGGCTCGACGCCGTCGTCGCGGGCGAGCCCAGCATCCACACCGGCGGTACCAGCCTGTACGACTACGCCACCGAAGCCGCACTGCTGATGCCGTGCGCGCTGCTCGACGCCTCGCTGGCGCCGTTGCCGCAACCGCCGCTGGCCGCGCAGAGCGTGCCGCAGTGGACGGCCCGTTGCGCCAGCCTGAAGGCCGCGGGGCTGGTCGAGGGCGACGGCACCGCCGCACAGGCCGCGTCCGCACTCGCGCAGCTGCGCGCCACCGGCTGGACCGACGTTGCACTTCGCGCGGGCGCGCTGTCGGTCGGCTTCGACCTGTGGCGCGCCGTGGCGGTGACGTATGCCTCCGCCTATGGGCGCTACGGCGTCGGTGCGCATCCGTGCGGCTACAGCTTCGCCGCACTGGACGAGCGCATGGCCCCGCGCGTGGCGACGGCGCAGGAGCTTGCGGCGTGGTGGGCCGATGGCAGTGGCATTCCGCCGGGCGCAGGCGTCGGCATCGTCGACGACCTGATGGCCGGACCCGACGCGAACGCGACGGATCCGACCTTTCCCGGGTTGATGTGCCTGCGTGGATTGGCGACCGGCGACGGCGAAGACGCCCTGCGCGTGCAGGAAGGCATCGACGCATTGCGCGCCGCGCCGCCGCGCGATGACTTGCCGGTGGTGGTGGTGCACGGCCGCGACGACGGCCTGATCCCGATGGCCCTGTCGAGTGCGCCGTACGTGGCGATGGCCCGACAGGCGGGCCGTGACGTGCGCTTCTGGCAGGTCGGGCCGGCCCAGCACTTCGACGCGTTCCTGGCGTTGCCGGACTACGGCGCCCGTTACGTGCCGCTGCTGCCGTACGTGTATGCCGCGCTGGACCGTGTCCAGGCGCACCTGGACGGCGCGGGCGCGCTGCCGGCCGATGCGGTCATCGACGCCACGCCGCGCACGGCGGGGCAGGCGCTGCAGGCGGACGGCCTCGCAATTCCGCGCTGATCCTGGATGCGTCCACTTGCCCGCTTCACGCGGGCTTTGGCACGCTGCGGGACCTTGATCCGCGATCGCCAGCGCACGGAGCGTCACCATGCCGCGTCATTTCACGATGCTCCGCGAGTTCCACCTCGCCGACTGGTTCACCCTCGCCAACGCGTTCTGCGGCACCGGGGCGATCTTTGCGGCCATGCGCTTCCTCCAGGAGGGCGGGGTGCGCGACCTCCTGATCGGCATGGCGCTGATCCCGCTGGCCTTCATCTTTGACGCGCTCGACGGCCGCGTGGCGCGCTGGCGCAAGTCCGCATCCACGCTGGGGCGCGAGCTGGACTCGCTGGCCGACGTCATCTCGTTCGGCGTCGCACCCGCCGCGCTGGCTTACGCCTGCGGCCTGCAGGGGGGCTGGGACTGGGTGGTGCTGAGCTTCTTCGTCGGTTGCGGTGTCAGCCGACTGGCGCGCTATAACGTCACCGCCGAGCAGCTGGCTGGTAACGAGGGCAAGGTGAAGTACTTCGAAGGTACGCCGATCCCGACCAGCATGTTCCTCGTCGTCATCCTGGCCGTGGCTGCCTGGCAGGGGGCGATCGGACCGGACATCTGGCTGGGCATGGTCCAGCTGGGGCCGTGGCAGTTCCACCCGCTGGTGCTGATGTTCGCGCTGTCGGGCACGCTGATGATCAGCAAGACCCTGCACATCCCCAAGCCCTGACGCGGGAACGTCGCAGGCCGTTGCTATCATCGCCGCGCAACCCACGGAGGACGCGATGGCGCACCAGGCACCCGGCAATGATTTCGAGGCGCTGGCGCGCCAGTACTGGAACCAGTGGGGCGAGATGATGCGCGGGGCGGCGACGCCCGCCGCGCCGTCGATGCCGGACTGGAACCAGGCAGCGGCATGGTGGTCGCAGATGGCGCGCGGTGCCAGCCAGGCCGCGGAGGCCGAGGACGCCATGCAGCGCTTCAACACGCAGGCGCGTGGCTGGTTCGGGCAGATGCAGCAGCTGGCGGCGCAGTTCGCCGGCCGCAATGCCGACGCCGGCGAGATCGCACGCAGCTGGAAGCAGATGCTGGGTGGCGCGGGCGGCAACCCGTTCGCGGACGTGTTCTCGAAGATGGGCGGTCCCGGCCAGCACGGTTTCGATTCGTGGCAGCAGCAGGCCCGGCCGCTGCTGGATGCCATCCAGGCGCCCATGCGCCAGTGGTCGCAGATGCCGGCGTTCGGGTTCGCGCGCGAGCACCAGGAGCGCTGGCAGGCATTGGCGCAGGCTCAAATGGACGCGCAATCGGCGACCGAGGCCTACCAGGCGCTGCTGGCCGAAGCGGGGCAGGACGCCTTCGAACGCTTCGAGTCCAAGCTCGCCGAGCGCAGCGAACCCGGTCGTCAGCTCACTTCGGCACGCGCGCTGTTCGACCTGTGGATCGACGCGGCCGAAGAGGCCTATGCCGAGATCGCGCTGTCGCCGCGCTTCCGGGAAACCTACGGTCGCTTCGTCAATGGCCAGATGCGCCTGCGCGCCGCCGTGCAGGGCGAGGTCGAACACGCCACCGCGCAGCTGGGCATGCCCACGCGCACCGAGATCGACGCCGCGCACCGCAAGATCGTGCAGCTGGAACGCGAGCTGCGGCGCCTGCGCGACAGGATGGATGATGGCGATGGCACCGGCGGCCGGTCCGAAGCCCCCCGTGCCGGCAGGGGCGAAACGGTCAAGCGCGCTGCGCCCAAGCAGGTAGCGACGTCCGAGCGCGCCAGCAAGGCGGCCAAGCCCGCACTCCGGAAGGCCAAGCCGGCCGCTCCGGCGAAGGCCAAGGCGAAGCCGGTCAAGCGCAAGGGCAAGCCCGCGAAAGCCTCGTCTCCGCGACCGGCCGCCAAGCGCGCCGCCGTGACCTCCAGCAGCGCACCGCGCGCCCCGTCCGCCCCGGCCAAGCGCACGGCCGTCCGCAAGCAGGCCCGCTGACATGAACGGCATCGACCTCAACGGACCCATCGGCTTCACCCCCGACACCCTGGCGCAGGAGGCGATGGCGATGCAGGCCAAGCTGCGCGCCGGGCTGGAGACGCTGCCGCGCGTCGACGATGTCAGCTACGGCGCCACCGAAAAAGAGGAAGTCTGGCGCGACGGCAAGGTCGTGCTGTACCGCTTCCGCGGCGACACGCTGCCCGGAGGCCGCGCGCCGACGGCCAAGGTGCCGCTGCTGATCGTGTACGCATTGGTCAACCGGCCATACATGGTCGACCTGCAGTCGGACAAATCGATCGTGCGCGGGCTGCTGGAGCGCGGCGAGGACGTGTACGTCCTCGACTGGGGCTACCCGGACCGCTCCGACCGCTACCTCGAGCTCGACGACTACATCCAGCGGTGGATCGGTGGCGCGGTCGACCACCTGCGCCGCACCTACCGCATGGACGCCGTCAACGTGCTGGGCATCTGCCAGGGCGGTGCGTTCTCGCTGTGCTACAGCGCACTGAACCCGGCGAAGGTCCGCAACCTCATCACCATGGTCACCCCGGTGGATTTCCACACCGAGGACAACATGCTGTCCAACTGGACGCAGGGGCTGGACGTGGACCTGTTCGTCGACACGCTGGGCAACGTCCCGGCCGACCTGATGAACATGTGCTACCTGACGCTCAAGCCGTGGCGCCTGTTCGTGCAGAAGTACGTCGGGCTGGTCGACATCCTCGACGACAAGGCGGCCTTAGAGGATTTCCTGCGGATGGAGAAGTGGATCTTCGATTCCCCGGACCAGGCCGGCGAGGCGTTCCGCCAGTTCATCAAGCAGTTCTACCAGGGCAATGGCTTCGTAAAGGGCGGCATCGACATCGGCGGCCGGCCGGTGGACCTGGCTCACGTCGACATGCCGGTGCTCAACATCTTCGCGCAGCAGGACCACCTGGTCCCGCCGTCGTCGTCGCAGGCGCTGGGTGGGCTGGTCGGCAGCGACGACTACAGCGAGCTGTCGTTCCGCGGCGGACATATCGGCATCTACGTCTCCGGCCGTGCGCAGCGCGAGGTGCCGCAGGCGATCCACGACTGGCTGGCGCAGCGGGCGGGGTAGGGCGTGCGCACGGCAGTGACGGGCTCCGGGATGCGCGACATGTACCCATCCGTCATCCCCGCGAAGGCGGGGATCCAGTGACGTTCGTGTGCAGCTCCGATTGGAGGAGGGACGGCGCTAGCCGCGCGTGGTGCACTCCTTTCGTCGCCATGCTTGCCGCGTGTGTTCTGGGCGCATGCGCGGCGACGCCTCCGGCCGAACCGGTGGTTCGCGACCCACATTCGGTCGCAACTGCAGCGACCACCGCGCCCGCCCCGGATATCGCCCGGTGGGAGCCCGACATCGCCACGTTCGAGGCGCGTGACCGGCATTCGCCACCGCCCGAAGGCCGCGTCGTATTCGTCGGCAGCTCCTCCATCCGCATGTGGGACACGCTGACGCGGGACTTCCCGGAAGCCGGGGTGATCAACCGCGGTTTCGGCGGCTCGCGCGTGCGCGACTCGGCGCATTACGCCGACCGCATCGTGACCGCGTACCGCCCGCGCGCGGTGGCCCTGTACGCAGGCGACAACGACCTGGCGGAAGGCCGCACACCGGCGCAGGTCGCCGTCGACTTCAAGGCGTTCGTCCAGCGCGTGCGGGCGCGGCAGCTGGACCTGCGTGTGGCCTTCATCGCGATCAAGCCGAGCCCGGCGCGTGTCGCACTGCAGCCCGCGATGCAGGCGGCCAACGACGCGATCCGCCAGTACGCCCAGGTGACGCCCGGCGTGGCGTTCCTTGACGTCCACACGCCGATGCTCGACGCGAGCGGCCAGCCACGCGGGGAGCTGTTCCTCGACGACGCCCTGCACATGAATCCCGCCGGCTACGCGGTATGGGCGGAGGTCGTTGGCCCGTGGCTGGACGGCCTGCCGGATGCGACGTCGCCATCACGGTGACTGGCTAGACTCGTCGGCTCCCCCACGAGGAGCCGCTCCACATGACCGCAGCCCGTCCCTTCGTCCGATCCCGCCACGACCGCATGATCGGCGGCGTCATGGGCGGCATCGCCCGGCGCTTCGGCTGGAACTCCACGTTGCTGCGCGTGCTGTTCGTGATCGTGTCCATCGCCTCGGCGGCGTTCCCGGGCATCATCGTGTACCTGCTGCTGTGGCTGCTGATGCCGGAAGAGGGCGCCTGAGCCCGACCCGCGCCGCGGTGGTTGCCGCCGGCGTGGCGTGGACCGCGCCCAACACGCTGCTCGGCCTGCTGGCGGGCGTCGCAGGCATTCCGCTCGGGGCGCGCGCCCGATTGAGCCGGCGCGAACACGCCCTGGTGTTCCAGCACTGGCCTTGGGGGCCGGGCGGGGCGATCACGCTGGGCAACGTCATCCTGCACACCGGGCCCGAGCTGGATTGCCCGTGCAGCACCTACGCGCACCGCGCCGGCCATGCCCGCGAGGACGCCATCAACCTGGCCGACCACGAGCGCGCGCACGTCTTCCAGTACATGACCCTGGGGCCCCTGTTCCTGCCCCTGTACCTTTTCTGCGGCGGCATCAGCGTGCGCAACCGGTTCGAGCGCGCCGCCGATCGCTATGCCGCGACAGGGCGCGGCTGGTGGCCGTGGCCCGGCTGAATGCGGGCGGCCAGCGGAAGCCTTACGAAACCTTGATCGGCGGGTAACGCACCGGTGCGTAGAGTCGTGGCCGTCAGAGAAAAACCAGAACGACGGAAGTCGCAACGACGGAAGTCCGACTGAAACAGCTCTGGCGCGGAAGGCTCAGCCACCCGAGGCTCAAACCTCGAAGCCTGAGCCTTCTTTCTTTGTGCGTGTCTTGAGCATCCGCCAGCTTCAAGCATCCGCCAGCGTGGACTACAATCGGGGCAGCCGCTCGAAGGACTCGCCCAGTACCACGCCTTCCGGGCCGAAGCGTCGCTCCACGAAGGTGATGGCAGGGCCCTCGACCAGCACCACGGTGCTGCACCGTGTGCCGTAGTCCCGTCCGAGTACGAAGGGCGGGGACAGCGCCCGCTCCAGTTCCAGCCCCACGCCGGTGTCGGGCAGCGCGGTGTCCGGCGCCACGGCCGTGTCGGCAAGCGCACCCAGAAGCGGGGCGACAGCCGCCCGGTTCATTCCTCCTTCCGCCAGCGGTGACGCCAGCCACGCTTCCAGGGCCCGCGTCGCGTGGGTGCTCTTGGGCCACGGAGCATCGAATGCCCCGTTCGACATCGCATGGATGCCCGGTGCAACGGCGGCGAAATCCGGCTCGGGGTGGTTGCTTGCGGCGCCGAGTGCCTCTCCGTCCCACGCCAGCAGGTTGAACGGGCCGTACGTGTGCGCGGACGGCATCAGCGACGCCAGCCATGGCATCGCGGCCACCTCGCCACCGGCAAAGGTGCGGACCAGCGCGCCACGCGAGCGCGGTGCCGCGGGTGGTCGCGGCCCGGTCCTGACATTGGTCACGGCGGACAGCCGCCCGCGCGTGGACGCCATCAGCCAGCCACCCCCCTGGGCCAGGTCGCGTCCGCCGTAGACGTCCGGGTGTCGTGGATCGAACCCGGCCGCCGCCGTCGGGCGGGCATGCGCCTCGTCGCGGTTGGCGATCAACGCCAGGGGGAACCGGGGGTGGGCCTTCCAGGCGACGGCGATCAGGCACATGGCGTCATCGTAGCGGGGGATTTCATGCCCGCCGATCCCGTGCGGCAAACACGGGCGCCCCCGTGCGCGTGGCAATGGCGTCGCCGCCGCGCTCGGCTATACTGCGCGGCCGCGCCGGAGTGGCGGAATCGGTAGACGCAGCGGACTCAAAATCCGCCGCCCTTAAAAGCGTGTGGGTTCGAGTCCCACCTCCGGCACCATGACGAAAGCCCGGCATCGCCGGGCTTTTTCATGCCCGGTGCACGCGCGGGTAACGCCCAGGCGCCTAGCGTCGACGACCTCCGAACCGAGGACATCGACATGGCCGGACAGGACCGCAAGGATCCACCCATCGACGGCAAGAAGGGCTGCGACGCACCCGCCGTTCCGCGTGACCCCGCGCAGAAGGCGCACGAAAGCGACTTGCAGGATGAGGCGCTGGAGGAAACCTTCCCGGCCAGCGACCCGGTATCGCCGTTCATTCCGGCGCGGTGCCCCGACTAGTTTCGAATGTCGCCGGGGCAGGCGAGCGGGTACTACGCCGCTTCGTCGGTGGGCAGGCACTTGTCGACGCGCGCGAACCACTCGCCGCCTTCGGGGACGAACATCGAGCAGGCCTGCATCGGGCCCTTGTAGATGTGCACGGACACGGCGACGGCGTCCTGCCGGGTGTTGCGGATCGTGTGGTACTCGTGCGGCGGGATCAGGCTGCCGGCGCTGCCGGGGCCGGCGACCATGCCGCCGGCGGCACGGAACCGGAAGCGGTCGCCCTCGCGGTCGAGCAGCTCGTACTGGGTGATCTCCAGCTCGCCGTCCCAGACGCCTTCCACGCACCACAGGCCGCAGTGGTCGTGCACCGGCGTGCCCTGGCCAGGGCCCCACGTCATAGCGACGACGCTGTAGCCCAGCTCCGGGCTGCGGTAGATCTCGCGGCGGGCGTAGTGGTCGTCGATCGGGTCGAACACGCACGTCGGCAGGCTGACGTCGCGGTCGCGGATCATCCGGCACAGGGTGTTGCGCAGCGCGGAGGTGACGGCGTGTTCGTCGCCGGCGGACACGGCCTGGTCGAGCGCATGGACCAGCTTGTCGTGGCCGGGGAAGTCGATGTCGGGCAGGGCGGCGGCGTTCATGTGGGGGATTTTACGCGGGTGGGGCGCTGGCTGCCGGGTGGATGCCTTTGCTCCCTCTCCTGCTTGCGGGGGAGGGTT